>NZ_DAHVSH010000003.1:0-59053 GCF_027324685.1 Haloactinopolyspora sp. | reverse complement strand
AGGGTGGCTTCGAGCTCGTCGGCGACGTGACCAAGGATGTGCGCGGCGGCGTCCGTCGCGTCTTCGCGGGCGGCGGTCATCCCTGTTCCGAGCAGCCGGATCTCGTGTGCGATTCGCTGCATCTCACCGCGCAGCTCGCCCGCCGCGGCTTCGTCGACGAGCCGGGCGACGGATTCGACCCCGTCGCGGATCGCCCGGTCGACGTTCTCAGCCTCGGCCGGCAGGAGACCATCTCGAACCTGCCGCAGCTCACGGCTGGTGTCGGCGACGCCGCGGGCATCCGCTTCCGAGCTCAATGCATGTCTCCAGCCGCCATCGGCGCCGTAACGAGCCTTCCATCGTACCGAAGGTGATCGATTCCGTCAGATGATCGGCCCCACCTCGCTTCGGCTCATGCATGCCACGGCGCGGCGTCAGGACGGGTTGGGGCTGTCGGAACCGGGCTGTACGGTCGTGGCCACGACCGGACGGATGGAGCGTCTGAATGGGTCAGCGAAACCAGCAGAAGCGAGCCGCTACGAAGCGTCGTCAACAGCGGCAACGACGCGGGTCGACGCCGCGCTCGGGTGCCGGCGCATCACCCGGCCCGTACGGCTCAGGCTCGACCGGCCCGAATCCGTTCGGCATCGCGGCCGACGACCGGTTCGAAACCAGTGCACCGTCGGCGGAGGCACTGGCGAAGGTCGTGTTCATGGCCGGGCAGCATCAGGCGTCAGGTGTCAAGGATGCGGCGCGAACCTGTGCGGCGGAACTGAGCGCGCAATATGCGCCACGTCATGATCGCACCCTCGCCACGGCCGCCGGTCTGGCGTTGAGTCGGGTGATCACGGCGTTGTGGCGGTCCGGATGGTTGCCGGTCGATGTGTGGGAGGTCGTGCGGCGACGGGCCGACCAGGAGGTGACCGGCCTGCTGGTCGACACGATCGCCGCCGACACCGCGCAACACGCCCCCGCGACGGTGCACCAGCGCTGGGCTGATCAAGTGACGCGGCTCGAAGCCACCGTCTGGTGGCCGAAGAACGAGCCGCATCTCGGGCCATGGGCACGACGTCACGGTGTAGGTACGCAGCACGCCCTGTTCGTCACCACGACGCTGCTCGCCCAGCTCATGGTGCTGCCGAAGCTGGCGCCAATCCTGCCACCGCCGGGCTCGGCTTCGGCGCGTGTCACCGCTGCCGGTGCCCGGGTCGACCAGAAGGTTCTGGCTCGTGTGCGGGCGCTGCTGGCCAAAGCGGAGTCGACCCAGTTCCCGGACGAGGCCGAGGCCTTGTCGGCCAAAGCCCAGGAGTTGATGAACCGGCATGCCTTCGAGCGTGCGCTCCTGGATGCCGACCACGACGTCCAACCGGCCGCCACAGCGCTCCGGCTGTGGCTGGACTCGCCCTACGTCGAGGCGAAGTCCCACCTCGTGGCGGCCATCGCTGGGGCCAATCGCTGCAAGTCGGTGTTCTACCCGAAACTCGGATTCGTCGCGCTCGTCGGCGAGACGATGGATCTCGAGATCACCGAACTGCTCGCCACCTCGTTGCTGGTTCAAGCCACGCACGCGATGCTCGCCGAGGGCAACCACGTCACTGGCGCAGGGACCTCACGCACTCGCTCCTTCCGGCGCTCATTCCTTGTTTCCTACGCCAACCGCATCGGCGAGCGGCTCAGCGAGGCCGGTCAACGTGCGCACGACCCCGCTGACGACGCCCGGCTCCTGCCGGTGCTCGCTGCTCGTTCCCAAGCCGTCGAAGACACCTTCAACGAGATGTTCGAGCACACGATCCGGAAATCGGTGACCGTCTCCAACGGTGCGGGGTGGGACGCGGGGCGCGCGGCCGCCGACCGCGCTGACCTCGGCGTCGAGCGTCAGCAGATTCGCGGCGGAGGCAGCTGAGAAGCTGGCGCGACTGGTCACCGCGGGCCACCAGTCGCGCTAGCCTGCTCGGATATTCCGATGGTGAGGCAAGGGAGCGACGTTGATCGCGTTCCTGTGGGGGTTGGCGGCCAGCTCGTCGCTGCTGATCGGCGCGCTCCTGGTCTTCGTTCGGCCGTTGTCGCAGCGCGCGGTCGCCTTGGTCATGGCCTTCGGCGCCGGCGTCCTGCTCTCCGCGGTGGCTTACGACCTCGTCGAAGACGCGTTCGAACGCAGCGACGCGACGACGTTGCTCATCGGGTTGGGTGCAGGCGCCGTCACGTTCTATGCCGGCGACCTGCTCATCGACCGGATGGGCGGCGCCGATCGCAAACGGTCCACCGGCGCGCAGGCCACCGGCGGTGGCGCGGCGATCGCTTTCGGAACCGTGCTGGACGGCGTACCGGAGTCAGTCGTGCTCGGGACCACGTTGCTCCACAGTGGTGGCATCAGTGTCGCGATGCTCGCGGCGGTGTTCTTGTCGAACCTGCCGGAGGCCATGGCCGCGACCACGGGTCTGACGTCGTCGGGCCGGAGCAGACTCTCGGTGATGGTGCTCTGGCTGACCACGACGCTGGTCTCGGCGCTGGCCGCGGCGGTCGGGTTCACGGTGCTCGCGGACGCGTCCGGCGGGTCGGTGGCGTTCGTCCAGGCCTTCGCTGCCGGCGCCTTGCTGACGATGCTCACTGACACGATGGTGCCCGAGGCGTACGAGTTCGGCGGCCCGTCGACCGGGCTGGTCACGGTGCTCGGCTTCAGCGTCGCCTTTGGCCTGAGCACGCTGACCTGACGCGCTCGGCCGATGCTGCTGTCACTGCCACCGGCCGGGGACCAACGGGTTGGGGATCTCGATCGCACGAACGACCTCGTTGATCTCGTTGCCCCCGTCCGGCCCAGCGACGCCGAAATCGCGTGCCTGGACGACGACCCGGTCGGGATGGACGTCGAGGACGAGGCCGCGGTTGATGTCCCGGGTCACGACCTCGGAGATATCGTCGGTGTTCTCACCGCGGGCGTCCCACTCGACATGCATGGCGCCGGTGTTCACCGCGACGAATCCGTCCGGGTGACCGCCTGGCACCCGACGGCGTACTGCCCAGTCACCCAGCTCGACCGGGTAATGCGTGTGCCCGGTGAGCACGATCGCATTCGGGTGATCACCCAGAATCGCGGTGAGCTCGTCGTTGCGTTCATGGTGCTCGTGGTACCAGGGGATCCACGACGCCGACACCGTGTCGCCGAGCGGGAAGTGGGTGATGACGATCACCTGCTTGTTCAGTCGAGTCCAGTGATCCAGCCGCTCGTTGAACCACGCCACCTGCTCGTCGGACATGCTCACCTCGGGCGGGCGCGGATACTCCTGGCCGAGGACGAGCACTGGTACCGAACCGCCGGGCCCGTCGACGACGGATTCGCCCCACACCCGCTCGCGTTCGGCGAAGGTGAGGAAACGATCAAGCAGCACGTCCCAACCGTCGTCGGCGTAGCTCTCGTGATTGCCGATGGCGGCGATGACCGGGTCCGGCGTGATCTTCTGCGCGTTGGTCATGACGTCGTGGATGTCGGCCCACTCGCCGGCGGCGCCGCTGTGCACGAGGTCGCCGACCATCAACAGGGCCGAGGCGTCCGGGCGCACGTCGGCGAGATCGGCCAGCCCGTGCGCCAGATCGTGCGGGTGGCCCTGGATGTCGCTGACCGCCCACAACGATGTCGCTTCAGCATCGGCCGCCGGGAGCACAGGGCGTACCGCGACGCTGTCGATGGCCCAGTACCAGGAGTTGCGCGGGGCCGTGAGACGCCAGCGGAACACCGCTTGCCGGACACCGTCGGGGACGTCGAAGGCCAGTTGTTCGGTGCTGTTCGTCCGGGCCGGGTCGTAGCCGCCAGTCGTGTTCGTGTCGTCGTAGCGCAGCAGGGTTGTCTCGTCGCCGCTGTCGTCGAACTCGACGGTGACAGTGGCGACCTGTCCGGTCCACGGGCGTAGGTGGGAGTCGAACGTCAACTCCACCCGGTCGTGGCCCCGGACACGCACGGGCGCCGAGGTGAGCGTGGTGTCGAACTCGTTCGGCACATCGTTGTTGTCGGCGTACTCGTCGGAGTCGGCGACCGCGATGACGCCGTCGGAGCGGCCGAACCGATGGCGCATTTGATCTTCGGCCTCGACCCAGAACTCACGCGTGGTGAACGTCCAGCCGCGCCATGCTTCGACGCCGGCACCCCGCATCGCCGGGTCGATCTCTACGGTCCACCCGGGCGGTGCTTCATGCGTGTAGCCGGAGCCGTCGACGTCGACGCCGTTGAAGCTCTCGCGCCACAGGGCGGCGTGGTCACGGCGCGAAGCGTCGGCGGTCTCAGCGGCCGGATCGGCCACGACCAGCGGGGCGGTGGCGAGTGTCGCGAGGACCATGATCGGTACGGAGCGACGGCGGAGGCGAATCATGATCGGGAATGTACGCCGCGCCGGTGACCAACATGGTCGAATCGGGCAACTGGCCGACCACGGCCACGTGCCGAATTCGTGAACGGTGATGGGCGCGACCACACCGCGCTTCACTACCAGCGATGTGGGGCACGTCTCACCCGGGCGTTTCTCAGCCAGCTCACAGCTGCGCTGTGTTGTTCTCATCGCCTTGCACACAGAACGGGGAGACTCACGTGGCGACCTTTCTCTACCGGCTCGGCCGGTTCTCCTACCGACGCCGCAAGATCGTCGGAGCGATCTGGCTGGCCCTGGTCGTGTTGTTCGGTGTCGGCGCCTCGGCGCTGTCGGGTCCGACGCAGGACTCCTTCGAGATTCCCGGCACGGAATCACAGGAGGCGTTCGACCTGCTCGAGGAGCGCTTCCCTGCGGCGAATGCCGAGGCGACATCGGCACGGGTGGTGTTCGCCGCACCTGAGGGCGAGACCCTGGCCGATCCGGGCCATCAGGCCGCGGTCAGCGACGTCGTGGCCGAACTGTCCGCCGCTCCACAAGTGGCCCAGGTCGCGGACCCGTTCCAGGCCGGCACGGTCTCTGACGACGGGACCATCGCTTACGCCCAGGTCAACTACACCGTCGGATTCGTCGACCTCACCGACGAAGCGCAGCAAGCCCTGTTCGACGCTGCGGACTCCGGGCGTGAGGCCGGGTTGCGGGTCGAGATCGGCGGCGAGGCCGCGACGGACGCCGAATTCGGGGGCGGCACCGAGTTCGTCGGCGTGGCCGTGGCAGCGGTCGTGCTCATCATCACGTTCGGGTCACTCGTCGCCGCAGGTCTTCCGCTCTTGACCGCGATTCTCGGCATCACGATCGGGATTTCCGCGATCACCGCGGCCACCGGATTCATCGACATCGGGTCCGAGACGTCCACCCTGGCGCTGATGATCGGCCTGGCCGTCGGCATCGACTACGCATTGTTCATCGTCTCGCGCTATCGCCACGAACTCAGCGCCGGCCGTGACGGCGAGGAGGCTGCCGGCCGGGCTCTGGGGACCGCGGGGTCAGCTGTGATCTTCGCGGGCTTGACGGTCATGATCGCGATGGCCGGGCTGTCGGTGGTGAACATCCCCATGCTCACTGAGATGGGGCTCGCGGCCGCGCTGACGGTGGGCATGGCGGTCGTCATCGCGTTGAGCCTGCTGCCCGCCCTGCTGGGATTCGCCAAGCACCGCATTCTGGGCGGCAAGATCCCGGGGCTGAAGGTGCGCGATCCCGAAGCCGACGACGGCACCGTGACCATGGGGCGGCGCTGGGCGCGGTTCATCGCCCGTCGCCCGGTGCCCGTGCTGATTCTCGCCGCGCTCGGCATGCTCGTCCTGGCCGCGCCGGTGACCGACCTGCGCCTCGGGCTTCCCGGCGAGGGCAGCCTGTCGCCGGAGACCACCCAGCGCCAGGCCCACGACCTCGTGGTCGAGGGGTTCGGCGAAGGTTTCAACGGGCCGCTCACGGTGGTGGTCGACGGCGCCGGCTCCGCCGACGCCCAAGCTGCGATGGACACGGCCGTGGCGACCCTGCGTTCGATGGACGGTGTCGCGCAAGTCTCGCCGCCCATGGTCAACGAGACCGGCGACACCGCGATCGTGAACGTCGTTCCCGACACCGGACCGGTCAGCTCCGAGACCGAGGACCTCGTGCATCAGATCCGTGAACAGGGCCAGGTGCTGACCGAGCAGACCGGGGCGAGCGTCGCCGTCACCGGGACGACGGCGATCAACATCGACTTCTCGGAGAAGATGAGCGACGCGCTCGTGCCGTATCTGTCGCTGGTCGTGGGCTTGTCGCTGGTGCTGCTGATGGTGGTGTTCCGGTCGTTGCTCGTCCCGGTCAAGGCCGCCCTGGGCTTCCTGTTCACCATGGGCGCCACGTTCGGTGCCATCGTGGCGGTCTTCCAATGGGGTTGGCTGAACGGCCTGCTGGGTATCGAGCAGACCGGACCGATCATCAGCATGCTGCCGATCTTCCTCATCGGCGTGGTGTTCGGCCTGGCGATGGACTACGAGGTGTTCCTCGTCACCCGGATGCGCGAGGAGCACGTGCACGGCAGCGGGCCGACCGAGTCGGTCGTCACCGGGTTCCAACACGGCGCCAGGGTGGTCACCGCCGCGGCGGTGATCATGATCAGCGTCTTCTCCGGCTTCATCTTCAGCGGGGAGGACGTCATCATGCAGATCGGGCTCGCTCTGGCCGCAGCGGTCGCCTTCGACGCCTTCGTGGTGCGCATGACCATCGTTCCGGCGGTGATGGCGTTGGTGGGCAGCCGGGCGTGGTACCTGCCGCGCTGGCTCGACCGCGTGCTGCCGAACGTCGACGTCGAGGGGGAGAAGCTCACACGTTTTCTCGCTGACGAGGCGGAACAGCACGAGCTCGAACCTGTCCGTGGTTGAGCTGACACGGCAGTGACCTGCGAGAGCGGCGGCCGGCCGGACAGGTTCGGCCGCCGCTGTGGTGTGCAGGTGCTCGCGCGTGGACGTCGCCGGTATACGAACTCATCTGATGCAGAATGTGCACGACACGCAACGCTGCGCGCGCAAGCTGTCCCCGATACGGAGTGAGGCCGCGATGAGCGACGACGACCTGGCCACGGCCTACCGAGCGTGGATCGACGAGTTGTGGAACGGTGACCTCGATGCGCTCGACGACGTCGTCGCGCGACTCGTCAGTGACGACTTCGTCGGCAGCTGGCCGGGCGCTGCGGGGATGGTGCGCGGCCGGACGGCGCTGGCCGAGGTCGTGCGGGCCGGACGCCTGCCCTTCGACGGGCTGATCTTCGACATCGAGGTGGGGCCCATCGTCTCCGGCGACTTGGTCGCAGGCCGGTGGGTCGGCCGGGGCGAGTACGCGGGCGGTGCGCACGCGCTGCCGGGAGCTACGGCGCCTGCGGGGACGGCCGTCGAGTTCCGCGGCCACGACATCATGCGGTTCAGCGATGGGGTGTTCGTGGAGTACTGGGTGATCTCCGAGGGAGAGCACCTCATGGCGCAGCTGACGGGTTGAGTGGGCCATCGGCCGCGGCGGAGGTACACCACGAGGCGTTGTGTCGCATCACGAGGCGTGCACGGGTGGTGTGGCAGGGAATTGCCTAGTGAACATGATCATTCAAGGCGAGAGCGTAGTGGCAGGCGGCCTGAGTGTCGGTGCCGCCGGACAGGATGGCCGGGTCGACGCGCCGGCAATGATCGTCGACTCCGGCTGACTCCGCGGCACCGGAGGCCAGGACCTGGCAACGCACGTGAAACCGGCAGCCGGGCGGGATCCGGGTCGGGTCCGGCGGCTCGCCTTGCAACACGATCGGCTCACCGGCGCCGGCCTCCGGCAGGACCGAGAGCAGCGCCTGGGTGTACGGGTGTTCCGGGGCGGTGAGGATCTTCTCGACCGGCCCGGTCTCGACGATCCGGCCGAGATACATCACCGCAACCCGATCGGCGATGTTCCACGCCAGCCCGAGGTCGTGCGTCACGACCAGCGCTGCCAGCCCCAGCTCGTCGCGGAGTCTCAGCAACAGAGCGAGGATCTCGCCGCGCACGGAGGCGTCGAGAGAGGCCACCGGCTCGTCGGCGATGATGACTTTCGGATTGAGCACGAGCGCGCCGGCGATCACCACCCGCTGGCGTTGCCCGCCGGACAACTCGTGCGGATAGCGCAGGAAGAACCGCTCCGGCGGGCGCAGGCCGGCGCGTGCCAACGCCTGGGCCACTCGGTCGCGTTCGTCGACGACGTCGCCGTGCACGCGTAGCCCTTCGGCGACGGCCTCGTAGACCGTGTGCCGTGGGTTCAGCGAGCCGCTCGGGTCTTGCAGCACGAGCTGCACCAGGCGCCGGTACGCCTTGAGGGCGCGGGAGGTGTAGCTCAGCGGCACGCCGTGGTGGCTGATCGTTCCCGCGGTCGGGCGCTCCAGGCCGAGCAGGGTGCGAGCGAGCGTGGTCTTGCCACACCCCGACTCGCCCACGAGCGCGACGATCTCGCCCTCACCGATGTCGATGTTCACGCCGTCCACCGCGCGGGCACGATCCGGGCCGCGCCGGGCTTGGAACTCCACCCGCAGGTCGCTGGCCGACAGGATCGCGTTGTTCACACCGTCTCCTTCGTACTCGCGGCCAGGGACCGACCCTGATCGGGCAACGTCAGTACGCACGCCGCACGCGTGTCGTTGCCGACCGGCCACAGCTGCGGATCGACACTCGAGCAATGCGTGAGCCGGGAGGGACAGCGCGGATGGAACGTACAGCCGCTCGGCAACTCCGACGGATCGGGCGGATCGCCGGCCAGGCCTTGCGGGTTCCGCCGCGACGACGGGTCGCCGATCTTCGGGAACGCTGTGGACAACGCTGTGCTGTAGGGATGGCTCGGCGAACCGAACACCCGAGCGGCCGGCCCGTGCTCCACGATGCGTCCGGCGTACATGATCGCCAGCCGATCGCAGGTCTCGGCCAGGACGGACAGATCGTGACTGATCATCATCAAGGCGATGCCGTGCTCGGCGACCAATGACTCGATCAGCTTCAGGATCTGGGCCTGGATCATCACGTCCAAAGCGGTGGTCGGCTCATCGGCGATGATCAGCGCCGGGTTGCACGCCAGCGCCATGGCGATCATGACGCGCTGGCGCTGGCCGCCGGAGAGCTCGTGCGGGAACGCGTTCGCCCGCCGAGCCGGCAGCCCCACCTGCTCCATCAGCCCCGAGACCCGGGCTTCGGCCTCGCGTTCGCTGAGCCGCTCGTGCAGGTACATCGGCTCGGCGATCTGCGCGCCGATACGTTGCACGGCGTTGAGCGAATGCATGGCTCCCTGGAACACGATCGAGGCGCCTGCCCAGCGCACGGCGCGGAGCTTGCCCCACCGCATGGTGAGGACGTCCTCGCCGTCGAACAGGACCCGACCGGTCATCCGGGCGGACTTGGGCAACAGGCGCAGCATCGCCAAGGCCATGGTCGACTTGCCGCAGCCGGACTCGCCGGCCAGGCCGAGCTTCTGTCCGGCCCCGAGTTCGAAGCTGACGCCTCGCACGGCGGGAACCGGTCCGCTCGCGGTGTGGTAGGTGATGGCGAGGTCGTCGACCTCGAGCACGGGGGTCGCGGTCACGAACGCTCCCTCAACTTCGGGTTCAGCACGCCTTCGATGGCTCGCCCGCACAGCGTGAAAGCCAACACGACCAGCACGATGGCGAAACCCGGGGGCAGGATGTACCACCACATGCGCGCACTGACCGCGCCGACGTCGCGCGCCGCCTGGATGGTGGCGCCCCACGACGCCGTCGTCGGATCGCCGAGACCGAGGAAGGCGAACGTCGACTCGGTCAGAATCGCCGTACCGACCATCAACGTGGTCTGCGCGAGGACGATCGGCATCACGTTCGGGACGACATGGCGGCTCATGACGTGCCAATGCCCGCCGCCGAGCGCCCTGGCCCGTTCGATGTACGGGCGCGCCTCGACAGCGAGGGTCTGGGCACGCACGAGGCGGGCCGTGGTGGGCCAGGCCGTCACGCCGATCGCGATGATGATGGTCGTCAGGCTACGACCGAGCACCGCGGCCAGCGCAACCCCCAGCACGAGTGAAGGCATGACGAGGAACCAGTCGGTGATGCGCATGATCACCGTGGAGATCCAGCCGTGGAAATGCCCGGCCGCCACCCCCAGCAGCGTCCCGAACGCGATGGAGATGAAGGTGGCCCAGAACCCGACCGTCAGCGACACCCGCGAGCCCCAGATGACGAGGTCGAGCACGGATCGACCGGAACTGTCCGTGCCGAGCGGATAGGCCCCGGTGGGGCCTTCCAAGGGTGTGCCCGGCGCGTTCGTGAGGCTCAGCGCGTTGTCCGGCGTCAGGATCGGCGCGGCCAACGCGGTCGCGACGAACAACAGCAGGATGACCAGGCCGAACACGCCGGCGCGGTTCTGCCGATACAGCCGCCAGAAGTCGGCGACGGCACGGCGTCGCCGGGCCCAGGTCAGCGCGCGGGGGCCGGCGGCCTTCGGCTCCGTCGGGGCGCTCACGGCCGCACCCTCGGATCGATGATCGGATACAACAGATCAGCCAGCAGGTTCATCAAGATCACCGCCGCGGAGAAGAAGATGAACAGCCCCTGCACCAGCGGCAGATCGGGGACGTCGAGCCCGGAGTAGAACAGCTGTCCCAGGCCCGGCCACGAGAAGATCGTCTCGACCAGGACCGAGCCGAACACGATGAAGCCCAGGTTCACGAAGATGAGCGTGACCGTCGGCAACAACGCATTGGGCACCGCGTGCTTGCGGCGCACGAGGGCGTCGCGCAGCCCCTTGGCCCGCGCGGTGACGATGTAGTCCGACCCCATCTCGTCCAGCAACGACGAGCGCATGATCATCAGATACTGCGCGTAGATGACGGCTACGAGGGTGGCCACGGGCAACACCATGTGATGGGCGACGTCGGGGACGGCCTCCCAACCGGACACTCCGGCACTCTGCATGCCGCTGGTGGGGAACCACCCGGCGGTGGAGGAGAAGATGACGATGAGGATCAGGCCGAGCCAGAAACTCGGCACCGACCACAACGTGAGCGCGACACCGGTGTTGACGCGGTCACTGGTGCTCCCGTGCTTCCACGCGCCGTTGATGCCCAGCGTCAATCCGATCAGCGCCGAGATCACCACCGCGGTGCCCACCAGCAGGAGCGTGGGCCAGATGCGTTCGGCGATGAGGTCGGTGACCGGCCGGCTGAACTGGAACGAGTCGCCGAAGTCCAGGCGCAGCACGCCCCACAGGTAGTCCACGAACTGCTGGGCCAGGGGATCGTTGAGACCGAAGTCCTCGCGCAGTTGTTCCTTCTGCTCCGCGCTGACCGGCCGCCCGTGCGTCATCTTGTTCACCGGGTCGCCGGGAATGATGCGGAACAGGAAAAAGCTCGTGACGATCACCGCGACCAGCGACACCATGCTCCCCGCGATCCGGGAGCCCAGGTAGTTGAGGGTCTTGTGCAGTCCGGAGAGGTCCCGCACCTCCCCGGGGGGAGCGTGCGGGACCAGGTCCGTGTCGACCGGGCCTGCCATCCGGCCCCTACTCGCGATCCTCGGCCGTGGCGGAGCGGCGCCGCGCGAGGAAGAAGACGGCGCCGATCACCACTGCCGCGGCCACGATGATGCCGATCACCAGGGCGGTGTTGCTGCCGTCATCGCTGTCCGATGCCGCCGATGCGTCGCCACCGCCGCCTTCGCCGGAACCCTCGGCACCGGCGGGCACCGCCGACCACCAGCTCCAGTAGCCGTCCTGGCCGTAGTAGTTGCCGCCCGGGTCCGGCTGCGGGGTCATCTCGGCGATGACGTCGCTGCGGTAGGCCTCGAGGGCGTCGGCGTAACCCCAGACGACGAACACGTTGGTCTCGTACAGGATCTCCTGCATCTGCTTGACCAGCTCGGCCCGGGCGTCGACGTCGAGCTCGGCGAGCTGCTGCTGGTACAGCTGGTCGTACTCGTCGTTGCAGAAGTACGCGTCGGACAGGTACGGACCGCCGACCTCGGTCGGCAGGCCGGAGCACAGGTTGATCGACAGCACGTAGTTCGGGTCCGGGTTGACGCTCCACCCGGTGGTGAGGATGTCGTACGTGCCGTCGTCGAGCAGGGAACCGACCTCGGAGACCGGCTCGACCTTGAGCTCCATGCCGGCGTCGGAGGCCCATTCGGCCATCATCTGGGCGGCCTGGACGTACTGCGGGTTGTCGGCGTGGACGTTGAACCGGAACGACAGCGGGCGCCCGTCGGGGGAGACGCGGATGCCGTCGTCACCCATCGTGTACCCGGCGTCGTCGAGAAGCTGGTTGGCCGCGTCGATGTCGAACTCTTCGGAGACCGGCCTCTCGGGCTCCCAGTGGTAGATGTCGTATCGCGAGGGGATGTAGCCGGCGTTGGGCTCGCCGAATCCGCCGTAGGCGACTTCGTAGATCGCTTCGCGGTCGATGGTGCGCACCAGGGCCTCGCGGACCACGGGGTCTTGCAGCGCCGGGTGACCGTCGCCGAAGGGGGTGCCGTCTTGCAGCGTGGCGCCCGGGTTGAGGGTCATGCCCTGGAACCGCTTGCCGTCGGCCTGGTTGAGCTCGATGTTCTCTTCACCCTCGAGGGAGCGGAACTGGGCCGGTGTCAGCCCCTGCACGAAGTCGACCTCGCCGGCCCGCAACGCCTCGACCTGGGCGTCGGCGTCGTTGATGGTCCGCAGGACGAGCTCGTCGAACTGCGGCGCGCCGCGCCAGTAGTCCTCGTTGGGCTCGAACGTGATCGTCTGGTTGGGCTGGTAGTCGGTC
This sequence comes from Haloactinopolyspora sp., assembly GCF_027324685.1. Taxonomy (NCBI): domain Bacteria; kingdom Bacillati; phylum Actinomycetota; class Actinomycetes; order Jiangellales; family Jiangellaceae; genus Haloactinopolyspora; species Haloactinopolyspora sp. The sequence goes on along the minus strand of NZ_DAHVSH010000003.1, from coordinate 46,406 downwards.
AGGATCCACGGACCGTTGCTGACGATCGGGAACTCTTCGTCGTTGTTGAACGCGCCGTAGTCCTCGATGCCGGACCAGATGTGTTCAGGCAGGATCGGCACGTCCAGCGCCAGCATCGTCACCTGCGGCTGGGAGAGCTGGATCTCGACGGTGTACTCGTCGGTGGCGGTGACGGTCTCGAAGTTCTCGACGAAGTTCCCGTTGGCCTCGGCGGCAGCAGGGTCGGTCATCATCGTGTTGAACGTCCAGGCGACGTCCTCGGCGGTGACCGGCTCGCCGTCGGTCCAGGTGGCGTCCTGGCGGATGTGGTAGGTCCAGGTCAGCCCGTCCTCGGAGGTCTCCCACGACTCCGCGAGAGCGGGGATGGTCTCACCGGTCTCGGGGTCGTAGTTGGTCAGGAAGTCGTACATCCACCGGTGCAGGCTGGTGGTGATGACGCGCACGGCTTGGAACGGGCTGAGGCTGTCGACCTCTTGGGAGACCGCGATGGTGATCGAGGTCTTCTCGTCGCTGTCGGCCTGGGCGGGTGGCGCGCCGACGGCCACGCCGACCAGCCCTGCCGCGAGCGCGGCTGCGCCCGCGGCGAGCCTGCCCGGGCGGGTACGGGTCACAGATATCGCCATGATGATGCGGGTACCTCGCAATCGCGTCACGCGTGGTGCCTATGAGGGGACGTCGTCGGCGCCGCGGGGCGCTCGGGTGTCGTGGTCGGGGGACCGCACTGTGTGGTTGTCGGCGCCGGTGGTTCGCAGGGGTGGCCTCGTTCCACAGCCGGCTGAACGGTAGACCTGTTGGGCGGTTGGTCTATCACCGGCAGCACCCTACGTCAATGGTCTGGACCTGTGCGCCGGGGGAACTCCCTGTGGGCTATGCACGATCGAAACCGAACTGGAGATCTTCTCGTGACCTTGGCTGAGTGGAGGACGAACAGGTGAGCTTCCCGAGTTTGGCGCGTGGTTTTCCGGGATTCGGTCGAAGTGGTCCGCATACCGGCCGATGGCCGTCGCAGCGTCGCCCGCGCCGGCGACGCTCGGCCCGCCCCGGGGCGGGCGCGGACCGAGCGGAACAATAGGGCCATGGCCAGTCCCCGTGAGGTCGTCATCCTCGGTTCCACCGGATCGATCGGCGTCCAGGCGATCGATGTCGCGAAACGTAACCCCGACCGGCTCCGGGTGGTGGGCCTGGCTGCCGGCGGCTCCGATCCGGAGACCCTGGCCGCACAAGCGCTCGATCTCGGTGTGTCCGCGGTCGCGGTGGCCCGCGCCAGCGCGTCGTCGGACCTGCAGCTCGCGTTCTACGCCGAGGCGCAGCGGCGCGATTACCCGTCCGGCGGCTTCCGGGTGCCGAAGATCCTCGCCGGCCCCGATGCGGCCGCCGAACTGGCCGCCAGCGAATGCGACGTCGTCCTCAACGGCATCACCGGCTCGATCGGCCTCGGCCCCACGCTGGCCGCGCTCGGCGCGGGGCGGCAGCTCGCGTTGGCGAACAAGGAGTCGCTGATCGCCGGCGGACAGCTGGTCAAAGCCGCCGCACAGCCGGGCCAGATCGTGCCCGTCGACAGCGAGCACAGCGCGCTGGCCCAGGCCCTGCGCGGGGGCAGCGCCGACGAGGTCCGCCGCCTCGTGCTCACCGCGAGCGGCGGGCCGTTCCGCGGCCGCCGCCGCGACGAGCTCACCGCGGTCACCCCCGAGCAGGCACTGGCGCACCCGACGTGGTCCATGGGGCCGGTGGTCACCATCAACTCGGCCACTTTGGTCAACAAGGGCCTGGAGCTCATCGAGGCGCACCTGCTGTTCGACATGCCGTTCGACGCCATCGAGGTCGTCGTGCACCCGCAATCGATCGTGCATTCCATGGTCGAGTTCGTCGACGGCTCCACGCTGGCTCAGGCCAGTCCGCCGGACATGCGCATTCCCATCGCGATGGCACTGACCTGGCCGGACCGAGTACCCGACGCCGCGCCGGCCTGCGACTGGAGTACCGCGTCGACGTGGGAGTTCATGCCGCTCGACCACGAGGCGTTCCCAGCCGTGCAGCTCGCCCGCGCCGCCGGTGAGCGCGGCGGGCTCGCGCCTGCGGTGTACAACGCGGCCAACGAGCAGTGCCTGGCCGCGTTCATCGAGGGGCGGCTGCCGTTTCTCGGCATCGTCGACACCGTCGCTCGTATCCTTGACGAGTACCGTGACGGCGACGCGACGAGTGTCGACGACGTCGTCGCCGCCGAGGACTGGGCGCGGGCCCGCGCCCGCGAGATCGTCACACCGGAGGACCGCTGAATGGATCTGCTCGCCGTCGCAGGCATTCTGCTGTTCCTCGTGGGGTTGATGCTCTCCATCGCCCTGCACGAGATCGGCCACCTGGTGCCGGCGAAGTTGTTCGGCGTGAAGGTCACGCAGTACATGGTCGGCTTCGGGCGCACGATCTTCTCGCGCCGCCGAGGTGAGACCGAGTACGGCATCAAGGCGGTCCCGCTCGGCGGATACGTGCGCATGATCGGGATGTTCCCGCCCGAGCCCGGCAGCGAAGACGGCCAGCTGCGCCAGTCCAGCACCGGGCTGTTCCAGACCATGGCCCGGGACGCGCGCACCGCCGCGCGCGAAGAGATCGGGCCCGGCGACGAAGACCGCGTGTTCTACCGCCAGGCGTGGTGGAAGAAGCTCATCGTCATGCTCGGCGGCCCGGCCATGAACGTCGTACTGGCCATCGTCCTGGCCGGTGGAGTGCTGATGACCTTCGGCAATCCGGACAAGCCGGTCCATTCCACCGTCGTCAGCTCGGTCAGTGAGTGCGTCAAGTCGCAAGAGCAGGCCGATCGCCCCTGCACCCCGGGCGATCCGGAGGCGCCGGCGAACGAGGCTGGGTTCCAGCCGGGCGACAAGGTGATCGCGGTCGGCGGCACCGAAGTGTCGTCGTGGCCGGCCACCTCCGCGGCCATCGCGGAGGCCGGCCCGGGACCCATCGACGTCGTGGTCGAGCGTGACGGCGAGCAGCTGACCCTGACCCCAGAGCTCATCGTCACCGAGCGGCCCGACCCCGACGGCGAGATCGGCGACGTTCGCGAGACGAGCTTCCTGGGCATCGCGCCGACCTTCCAGCACTACCAACGCGAGGACGTCGGCGGAGCGTTGGTGTGGACCGGCGACTTCGTCAGCCGCACGGCCGAGGCGATGTCGCGGGTTCCGCAACGGATGGTCGACGTCTGGGACGCCGCGTTCGGCGGCGGCGAGCGTGGTCATGACACGCCGGTCAGCATCGTCGGCGCGGGCCGGATCGGCGGCGAGATCGCCTCGGCCGACGAGTTCACCGCCGGACAGCGCATCGCGACGTTCGTCATGCTCCTGGCCTCGTTCAACATGGCCATCGCATTGCTCAACCTGGTGCCGCTGCTGCCACTGGACGGCGGGCACGCGGCCGGCGCCATCTGGGAGGCGCTCAAGCGCGCGTTCTGCCGGGTCTTCCGGCGACCCGAGCCGCAACCGGTCGACGTCGCCAAAGCCCTGCCGATCGCCTATGGCGTCGCTGTCGTCCTGGTCTGCATGAGCGCCCTGCTGATCTACGCCGACTTCGTGAACCCGGTTCGATTGTTCGGCTGATTCGACGGAGAATGGAAACCATGAGTGTCGCCCTGGGAATGCCCGCGCTTCCGCCGCCGGTGCTTGCGCCGCGCCGCAAGTCCCGCAAGGTCAGCGTCGGCAAGGTCGACGTCGGCGGTGACGCGCCGGTCAGCGTCCAGTCGATGACGACCACCCCCACCACCGACATCAACGCCACCCTCCAGCAGATCGCCGAGCTCACTGCGGCCGGCTGCGACATCGTCCGGGTCGCCGTGCCCAGCGCCGACGACGCCGAGGCGCTGCCGGCCATCGCGAAGAAGTCGCAGATCCCGGTCATCGCCGACATCCACTTCCAGCCGAAGTACGTCTTCGCCGCCATCGACGCCGGCTGCGCCGCCGTACGGGTCAACCCCGGCAACATCAAGAAGTTCGACGACAAGGTCGGCGAGATCGCCAAGGCGGCTGCCGACGCCGGTGTGTCGCTGCGTATCGGTGTCAACGCCGGCTCGCTGGACAAGCGCCTGCTGGACAAGCACGGCAAGCCGACGGCCGAGGCCCTGGTCGAATCCGCGGTCTGGGAGGCGTCTCTGTTCGAGGAGCACGACTTCCACGACTTCAAGATCTCGGTCAAGCACCACGATCCCGTCGTCATGGTCCAGGCCTACGAGATGCTCGCTGAACGCGGCGACTGGCCGCTGCATCTGGGGGTCACCGAGGCCGGCCCGGCGTTTCAGGGCACCATCAAGTCGTCGGTCGCCTTCGGCTCGCTGTTGTCGCGCGGCATCGGCGACACCATCCGGGTGTCGCTGTCGGCGCCGCCGGTCGAGGAAGTCAAGGTCGGCCTGCAGATCCTGCAGTCGCTCAACCTGCGCGAGCGAAAGCTCGAAATCGTGTCCTGCCCATCGTGCGGACGGGCTCAGGTCGACGTCTACACCTTGGCCGACAAGGTCACCGCCGGGCTCGAGGGCATGGAGGTGCCGCTGCGCGTCGCGGTCATGGGATGCGTCGTCAACGGCCCCGGCGAGGCTCGCGAGGCAGACCTCGGAGTGGCCTCGGGCAACGGCAAGGGGCAGATCTTCGTCAAGGGCGAGGTCATCAAGACCGTGCCGGAATCGGAGATCGTCGAGACCCTCATCGAGGAGGCCATGCGGATCGCTGACTCGATGGCCGACACCGCCGAGCCAGGGCAGCCCAACGTGACGGTCGGTTAGGTTCAGGGAGTCGCGGTGCTGGGGACGTCGCCCGCCGTACGGACGCTGGGTCCGCAAGATCTGGGTGACGTGCTGCGTGTGCTCGACCGTACCCCGTACCTCGACGTCTTCGTGGCCTCGCGCGTGCACGCCTCCGGCCTGGTGCCCTCGCGGCTGGGCGGTGAGCTCTGGGGCTACTACGAATCCGACCAGTTGCGCTCGCTGTGCTACTCCGGCGCAAACCTGGTGCCCGTGGCCGCGGACGGCCTGGCGACGAAACTGTTCGCCGACCTCGCCGGCCGACGTGGACGTCGGTGCTCGTCGATCGTCGGGGCCGCCGACGCGGTCCTGGCGATGTGGGACCTGCTGCGTCCCGAGTGGGGCCCGGCCCGCGAGGTCCGGTCGTGCCAGCCGGTCATGCAACTGACCGGCGGGCCGATCGTCCCGCCGGACCCGAAAGTGCGGCGGGTCCGCCCGGGCGAGATCGACATCCTCATGCCGGCGGCGGTGGCGATGTTCACCGAAGAGGTCGGTATCGCGCCCACCGGCAACGACGGCGGCGCCTACTACCGGGCGCGCATGGTCGAGCTCGTCCGGTCGGGACGGGCCTTCGCCCGGTTCGACGACGGCGCCATCGTGTTCAAAGCCGAGGTGGGCGCCGTGACTCCGCGGGCCTGCCAGGTGCAAGGGGTGTGGGTGCATCCGAACCGCCGCGGCGAGGGCCTGTCGATCGGCGGGATGGCTGCCGTCGCCGCGTTCGCGTTGCGCGACATCGCCCCGACGGTGTCGTTGTACGTCAACGACTTCAACGTGGTCGCCCGCGAGACCTATCGGCGCGTAGGGTTCACCGAGGTCGGCCGCTTCGCCACCGTCATGTTCTAACCCCCGCGCTGTCTGAAATGATCATGTTCACTTGGCGATTCCCTGCCACACCACCCGTGCACGCCTGTTGGTGCAGCAGAACTCCGCGTGGTGCACCCGGCCGATAGCGCATGGATGCGATGATCTCTCCTGTGCGCCTCCCGGTCTTGGTCTCCGGTTCCGTTGCGCTGGTACTCCTCGCAGTGGGCTGTTCCGGCAGCGGCACCGACGACGACAGCGCCGGTTCGTCGCCGAGCCCACCGCCGGCATCGGCCAGCTCGCCGCCGGCGGCCACCCCATCGGCATCCCCGACGCCTACGCCGCAGCCCCGGACTTTCACACTGGCTGCGACCGGCGACGTGCTCTTGCACGAACGGCTGTGGGTGCAGGCGCGCAAGGACGCCGCAGCCGGCACGACGATGGACTTCGCCCCTCAGCTGGCCAGCATCAAGCCGGTCATCAGCGCCGCCGACCTCGCGATCTGCCACCTCGAGGTGCCCCTGGCCCCCGCCGACGGCCCCTACGAGGGCTATCCGACGTTCTCCGGCCCCCCGCAGGTCGTCACCGGGCTCGCCGCGACCGGCTACGACGCCTGCACCACCGCCTCGAACCACACGTTCGACCAAGGCGCCGCCGGCGTGGACCGGACGCTCGAGATGCTGGACCAGGCCGGTCTGGCCCACGCCGGTTCCGCCCGGTCGCCGCAGGAAGCACAGCGCACGAGCATCCTCCAGGTCGACACGGACGGCGCACCGGTCACGGTGGCCCTGCTGTCGTACACGTTCGGCTTCAACGGCATCCCGTATCCGGACGGCGAGACGTGGCGGAGCAACGAGATCGTCGAAGCGGACATCGTCGCCGACGCGGCGACTGCGCGGGCTGACGGCGCGGACGTCGTCGTCGCGGCGCTGCACTGGGGCGACGAGTACGTCCACGAGCCGAACGAGCTCCAGCGCGACCTCGCTCCGCAGCTGATCCGTTCCCCGGACATCGACCTGCTGCTCGGGCATCACGCCCACGTCGTCCAGCCGGTGCAGAACGTCGACGGTGAGTGGATCGTGTACGGCATGGGCAACCTGATGGCCAACCACGCCGAACCACAAGGCCCCAAGTCCGAGGGGTTGCTGACGAGGTTCACCTTCACCGAGAACCTCGACGACGGTGGCTTCGACGTCAGCGCCGCGGAGTACCTGCCGCTGTACCAGACCTACGAGCCGCCGGTCGAAGTGTTGGACGTCGTGACGGCCCTGCGTACCGGCGACGTCGGCACCGCGGGGAAAGCCCGTCTCGAGCAGGCGCTGGCGCGTACCACGCAGGTCGTCGAAAGCCTCGGCGGCGCCGACGACGGACTGCGGATGCTCGCGTCGAGCTGAAGCGGGCACCGTCTGGTCGGCCCGGAGCCGAGAATCCGGTTCGTTGCCGGCATGGCGACGGATATCCTCGACGAAAGTCTTGCACCGTGTCCGCACTCACACCGTTACAGGAGTACTCGTGGTCCTGCGCATGTCGACACTGTTCCTGCGAACCCTGCGCGAGGATCCGGTGGACGCCGACGTTCCCAGCCACAAGCTCCTGGTGCGCGCCGGCTACATCCGCCGCGCCGCCCCCGGTATCTACTCCTGGCTACCGCTGGGCTACATGGTGCTGCGCAACATCGAAACGATCGTGCGCGAAGAGATGAACGCGATCGGCGCGCAGGAAGTGCACTTCCCGGCGCTGTTGCCGCGCGAGCCCTACGAGGCGACCAATCGCTGGGAGGAGTACGGCGACAGCCTGTTCCGGGTCAAGGACCGCAAGGGCGGCGACTACCTGCTCGGGCCCACGCACGAAGAGATGTTCACCTTGCTGGTCAAGGACCTCTACTCGTCGTACAAGGACCTGCCGCTGTCGCTGTACCAGATCCAGACGAAGTACCGCGACGAGCAGCGCCCGCGGGCCGGCATCCTGCGCGGCCGGGAGTTCGTGATGAAGGACTCCTACTCCTTCGACGTCTCCGACGAGGCATTCATGCGCTCGTACCAGGCGCATCGCGAGGCCTACATCAAGATCTTCGACCGGCTCGGTCTCGACTACGTCATCGTCGCGGCGATGTCCGGCGCCATGGGCGGCTCGGCCAGCGAGGAGTTCCTGGCCATAGCCGACAACGGTGAAGACACCTACGTCCGCTCTCCGGGCGGCTACGCGGCCAACGTCGAGGCCGTCCGGACACCGGTTCCCGCGCCGGTGCCCTACGACGACGTCCCGGCCGCCCACGTGGAGGACACCCCGGACACGCCGACCATCGACACTCTCGTCGATCACCTCAACGGGCACTTCCCGCGTTCGGACCGCCCGTGGGGCGCCGCCGACACGTTGAAGAACGTGCTGGTGGTCCTGCGCCATCCGGACGGGACGAGGGAACCGCTGGCCATCGGCGTGCCGGGCGACCGCGAGGTGGACGAGAAGCGGCTGGCCGCGCAGGTCGAGCCGGCCGAGGTCCAGCCGTTCACCGACGAGGACTTCGCCGCGCATCCGACGCTGGCGAAGGGCTACATCGGCCCTGGCGTGCTGGGGGAGAAGAACGCGTCGGGAATCCGCTACCTCGTCGACCCGCGAGTCGTGGAGGGCACCCGCTGGGTGACTGGTGCGGACCAGCACGGCAAGCACGTCATCGATCTGGTCGCCGGCCGAGACTTCACGCCCGACGGCACCATCGAGGCCGCCGAGGTGCGTGACGGTGACCCGGCCCCGGACGGGTCCGGGCCGCTCGAGACCGCGCGCGGCATCGAGATGGGGCACATCTTCCAACTCGGCCGGAAATACTCCGAGGCGCTGGGTCTGCGCGTGCTCGACGAGAACGGCAAACTCGTCACCGTCACCATGGGCTCCTACGGCGTGGGGGTGTCGCGGGCGGTCGCGGCGATCGTGGAGAACTCCCACGACGAGGCCGGCATCATCTGGCCGCGCGAGGTCGCGCCGGCGGACGTGCACCTGGTGGCGACAGGCAAGGACGACGCCGTGTTCGACGCCGCCGAGCGCCTGGCCGGCGAGCTGGACGCAGCCGGCGTGCGGGTCCTCTACGACGATCGCCGCGGCGTCAGCCCGGGGGTGAAGTTCAAGGATTCCGAACTGGTGGGTGTGCCCACCATCGTGGTGGTGGGCCGCGGGCTCGCCGACGGTGTCATCGAGGTGAAGGACCGCCGCAGCGGCGAGCGTCGTGAGGTGGCTCTCGACGCCGCGGTGACCGAACTCGTCGATCTGTGTAGAGCGGGGTAGATGCAGCTCACGCGGCACGACGGTGACACCGGGTGGTGGGAGATGGCTCGCTGCCTGCCACACCCGGCGTTGCGCCGCGACGTCCTCGGTTACACCGGATACACCGAGCACACGCTGCAACCGGTGCGCCGCCGTGAGCTGCCGGGCCCGCGGGTCTCGGTGATCATCAGCTTCGGACCCAGCATCGACGTGCTGAGCTCCGGCGATGGACTGCTCGGCCGGCTGACCTCGTTCGTGGCCGGCTGCGCGGATCGCCACGCGGTGACCGAGTACGTGGGCGGTCAGCAGGGCCTGCAGATCGAGTTCACCGCGCTCGGGGCGTTCCGGCTGCTGGGGCTGACCGGTGACGAGATCCGCGACGGCGTGCTGGACCTGGCGGACCTCTTCGGTCACCGCCGGGTGCAGGAACTGACCGACCGGCTGGTCAGCGCGCCGGACTGGCCGGTGCGGTGCTCGATCATGGATCATCACGTCCTCGAACTGGCCGAGGACGCTCGTGCTGTGGACGACGCGATCGGCTGGGCTTGGCAACGCCTGGTCGACTCCCGCGGGCAAACGGCCGTCGGTGGGTTGGCCGCCGACATGGGCTGGAGCCGCCGCCATTTCATCCAACGCTTCCAGCGCCAGGCCGGGCTCAGTCCGAAGACGGCCGCGCGGGTGATCCGGTTCGACCACGCGGCTCGCCAGCTTGCCCGGCGTCAGCGGATCAGCGACGTCGCAGCCGCTACCGGGTACGCCGACCACAGCCACCTGGTCCGCGACTTCCGGGCGATGGCCGGCTGTACGCCGTCACAGCTGCTCGCCGAATGGGGGCTCGACGACGCCATCCCGCCCGGTCAGTTGTGATCGGTGATCGTTGCCGAATTCTGGTGGCCAGGGCAGCCACAACGCGCCAACGATCACCCCCTGAGTGGCACGGTTCTGCCGGGAGCGTCAAGCTTGGAACTACCGACGCCGGCGGAGGAGCGAACTGTGGACGAACCGGAGTACGACTACGACCTGCTTGTCATCGGCTCCGGGCCAGGCGGGCAGAAGGCGGCGATCGCCGCAGCGAAACTGGGTCACCGGGTCTGCATCATCGATCGGCGCGACATGGTCGGCGGTGTCTGCGTGAACACCGGGACGATTCCGTCGAAGACCCTGCGTGAGGCGGTCATCTACCTCACCGGATTGTCCATGCGGGAGTTGTACGGGCAGTCGTACCGCGTCAAGCGCGACATCACCGTACAAGACCTGCTCGCCCGGACCCATCACGTCATCGGCCGTGAGATCGAGGTCGTCCGGTCGCAGCTGTTCCGCAATCACGTCGACCTCGTCATCGGCACCGCCCGGTTCACCAGCGCCCACAGCGTGGTCGTCGAGGGCTCGGGGGAGCGCCGGAACATCAGCGCGGCCAACATCATCGTCGCGACGGGGACCCGCCCGGCCCGGCCGGAGCACGTGGAGTTCGACGAAGGACGAGTGGTCGACTCCGACGGCATCTTGTCGCTGGAGCGCATCCCCGAGTCGATGGTCGTGGTGGGGGCCGGGGTCATCGGCATCGAGTACGCCTCGATGTTCGCCGCCCTGGGGACCAGGGTCACCGTCGTCGAGCGGCGCGAGCGGATGCTCGAGTTCTGCGACCCCGAGGTCGTGGAGTCGCTGAAGTTCCACCTGCGTGACCTCTCCGTGGCCTTCCGGTTCGGAGAAGAGGTCGAGAAAGTACAAATCGGGCAGCGCGGTACGGTGACGACGCTGGCCAGCGGCAAGCGGATACCGGCGGAGACCGTCATGTACTCGGCGGGACGCCAAGGCGAGACCGACCAGCTCGATCTGCCGGCAGCCGGGCTCGAAGCCGATGCCCGCGGGCGTATCCAGGTCGACGACGCCTATCGCACGGCGGTCCCGCACATCTTCGCCGTCGGCGACGTCATCGGCTTCCCCGCGCTGGCGGCCACCAGCATGGATCAGGGCCGGCTGGCGGCGTTGCACGCCTTCGGCGAGCCGGTCAGTCAGATGCGCGACATCCAGCCCATCGGCATCTACACCATCCCGGAGATCTCCTACTGCGGGCGGACGGAGGTCGAGCTGACCGAGGAGTCGGTGCCGTACGAGGTGGGCATCGCGCGCTACCGCGAGCTGGCCCGTGGGCAGATCGTCGGTGATTCGTACGGCATGCTCAAACTGCTGGTCGCACCGTCCACGCGCCACGTGCTCGGGGTCCACGTGTTCGGCACCGGCGCCGCCGATCTCGTGCACATCGGGCAGGCGGTCATGGGCTGCGGTGGCACGGTCGACTACCTCGTGGACACTGTGTTCAACTATCCGACGCTGTCCGAGGCGTACAAGGTCGCCGCGCTGGATGTGACGAACAAGCTGCGCGCGCTCGACCGGTTCGACCTGTAGTCCGCGCCGGGTTGCCGCTCACTGCGGCGATTCGGGTGTTTCGGTATCGCTGGGCGTCTGCGGTGTCGGGGACGCCTGCGTACCAGGGGTGCCTGGGCGGCCGCTCAGCCCCGGGAAGGCGACCGGCTCGCCGCCCCAGCGACCACGCGCGACGGAGGCAGCGACCAACGCCTGCGCGGCGAACTCGCGGAGCTCGCCCGATTGCGCCGCACCGACCAGATCGGCGTACAGCGCCACGAGCCGGGTTTCCATGAGCACGGCGAGCTTGCTGGCGCTCGCGGCGTCGGTGACCGGTTGCGGCAGTTCGTACGTCGGCGCCGACGCTTCGGGCTCGCCCCCGCCCGCGCGGATCAGCGCCGCGAGATCGTCGCGGCGGTCCCGGTGGGCCTGCAGGGCCCGAGCAGCCGTTTCAGCGTCGTCAGACAGGTGTGCGCCGACGACGCCGTAGCCGTAGACGCAGGCGTGTTCGCCGGCCAGTGCGGCCTGGGCGGCGGTGAGTTCGTCTTCGGCGTTCATCGCGATCTCACGCCGATTCCAGGGTGGCGGCATGGGCGGCTTCGCATGCGGCCACCGAGGCCAAGACGGCGGCGAAGCGTGAGCCGCTGGCGGCGAGGCAGTCGGCGACACGGGCCTCAGCGGCGGCGCTCTCGGCTTCGGCGACGGCGGCGAGCGCCGCGGCGGCATCGGCGGGTACGTCGGCCGATCCCGGCGAGGGCGGCTCCAGGGGATCGGATGCGCTGAACGGCAACGGTCCACCCTCCACGAGGACGTCCAGGTGCTCGGTGTGCCGCGCGGTGAACGGCGCCAGCGTGTCGGACAGCCCCGGGTGGGCGGTCAGTGTCGCGGCGTACAGGCCCAACAGCGCGCGCTCGGCCTCGACGGCTCGCCACCGCACTTTCACGTCCATGTCGACGTCGAGGCGGTGACCGGGTGCGGACTTCGGCACGGCGTCGTCGGCACAAGCCGCCAGGGCCGTACCGAGCATCGGGAGGCCGGCCAGGCAGATGAGCAAGCGCCGCCTGCGGACGTCCACCGTGTTGGTCACGCCGGTCACCATAGTCGTAGGCTCCGGGGCGGGTCGGAGCCGACCGCGCCGGCCGGTGGTGGCCGGGAACACGCGGTCACCGCGGGACGCCGTGTCTGCGCACGTGTTCGGCTATTGTTGATGAACCGGCGCAGGTCGCGCCGGACGGCTGAGGGTGTGCTGCGCGCGTCGCGCGTACGCCGGTGGATGACAATTCGACAGCGAGGAGGGCACGGATGAGTTCCGCCAGTCGTGACCTTCTTCAACAGGTGATCGCCCCTGTTGTCGCGGCGGAGGGCCTCGACCTCGAGGAACTCGATCTCGCCCAGGCGGGTAAACGAAGCCGCCTGCGCATCATCGTCGACGCCGACGGCGGCGTCGATCTCGACCGATGCGCCGAGACCTCCCGGCTCATCTCGCGTGCGCTCGACGACAGCGATGCCATGGGCGACATGCCCTACACCCTCGAGGTCAGTTCCCCGGGGGTTTCGCGCCCGCTGCGGCTGCCTCGGCATTGGGCGCGGGCCGTGGGCCGGCTGGTCCGAGTCCGGTTGCACGACGGCACCGATTTCACCGGCCGGGTGGTTCGCGCCGACGACACGCAGGCCGTTCTCGATCTCGACGGCGCTGTACGTGAGGTCGCGTTCGTCGACGTCCGCAAGGCCAAGGTCCAGGTCGAATTCCGTCGCGATGACGACGACGGCACCGAGGAGTGAGGGCGACGTGGACATCGACTTGTCGTTGCTGAGGGCGCTGGAGCGCGAGAAGGACATTTCATTCGACCTCGTGGTCGAGGCGCTCGAGCGTGCCTTGCTCCTGGCTTATCAGCGATCGGAGAAGTCGCAACCCAAGGCGCGCGTCGAGCTCGACCGCAACACCGGCCACGTCACGGTGTGGGCCCAAGAGGTCGACGAGGACGGCAATGTCGTGCGCGAGTGGGACGACACCCCCGAAGGCTTCGGGCGAATCGCGGCGACCACGGCCAAGCAGGAGATTCTGCAGCGTCTGCGTGACGCCGAGGACGAGATCACCTTCGGCGACTTCCTCGACCGTGAGGGCGACATCGTCTCGGGCACCATCCAGCAAGGCCACGACCCGCGCAACGTGATGGTCAATCTCGGCAAGGTCGAGGCGGTGCTGCCCGCGGCCGAGCAGGTGCCGGGTGAGCGCTACGAGCACGGCAGCCGGATCCGCTGCTACGTGCTGCAGGTCCGCAAGGGCGCGCACGGCCCCATCGTCACGGTGTCGCGTTCGCACCCCAACTTGGTGAAAAAGCTGTTCATGTTCGAGGTGCCCGAGATCGCCGACGGCACGGTCGAGATCGCCGGCATCGCACGCGAAGCAGGACACCGCACCAAGATCGCAGTGCGAGCCACGGTGCCTGGCGTCAATGCCAAGGGCGCCTGCATCGGTCCGATGGGGTCGCGGGTCCGCGCGGTGATGACTGAGCTGAACGGTGAGAAGATCGACATCGTCGACTGGTCCGAAGACCCCGCCGAGCTGGTGGCCCACGCGCTGTCGCCGGCCCGAGTCCAGCGCGTCGACATCGTCGACGCCGAAGCGCGGTCGGCTCGCGTCATCGTTCCCGACTTCCAGTTGTCGCTGGCCATCGGCCGCGAAGGGCAGAACGCCCGGCTGGCGGCCCGGCTCACCGGCTGGCGCATCGACATCCGGTCTGACACCGACCCCGAGGCGATCGTTCAGCGCGCTGACGCACCTGCGTGACGGATTCGCGTCCATGAGACGCTAGACTGTCCGCGTGGAAGACCGCGCGGACGGCCGGCCGCCTGTGCGCACGTGTATAGGTTGTCGGTCTCGTGCGGTGAAGTCCGACCTGCTCCGTGTCGTCGCGGGCGGTGCCGGCTCATCTGGAAAACCGGGTGAACTGGTCCCCGACCTCGACGGCCGGCGTCCGGGACGTGGGGCGTACCTGCATCCACGTCCCGAGTGCCTCGACCTTGCCGAGCGACGTCGAGCGTTCTCACGCGCATTGCGCCGCGAGGGCCCGCTCGACGTCACAGAACTGCGTCGATGGTTCGCTGAGCAGGCGGATCGATCCGGTCGACCCCGACGGTCGGCTGGCCAGAACGAAGGAGACACGACGTGACGCTCACGAGCGCTCGATGAGCACGCAGCGATGAGCACGCGCAACACCTAGCCGGTCCGAGCCGTACGCGCCCGGGCCGAGAAGGAGAGCAGTGGCAAAGGTCCGGGTACACGAGCTCGCCAAAGAGCTCGGCGTAACGAGCAAGGACGTCCTCGGCAAGCTGGGCGACCTCGGCGAGTACGTCAAATCGGCGTCCTCGACCGTAGAGGCTCCCGTCGTCCGCAGGTTGCGAGAAGCGTTCGAGAACGATCAGTCAGCAGCCCCGAACAAGTCGGCCGGTAAGTCGGCCAAGGGCACCAAGACCGCGGCTGCGGAGGCGCCGGCCACCGGCGCACCGCAGGCTCCGGCGGCGACCAAGCCTGCACCGCCCGAGGCGCCAGCGGCGCCGACACCGGAGTCGGGCAGTGAGGCCGCCGCGGCTGCCGGGTCCGCGGCGCCGGCTGAGCCGGCGGCACCGGTCGCACCGCAAGAGCCGGCCGCGCCGTCCAAGCCAGCGCCCAAGCCGGGCCCGCCGGCGCCTCGCCAGGACCGGTCGGCGCGCGATGTTCCCGCGCCCGAGCGTCCGGCCGCCAAGGGCCGCACACCCTCGCCGGGCGATCTGCCCCCGAAGCCGGGTGGGTCCGCCCGTCCGAAGCCCAGTGCCCCCAAGCCGGGGCCGAGCGCCCCGCGCCCGGCCGGCCCGCGCCCGGGCAACAACCCGTTCGGTGGCGAGAGCACCGGCATGGGACGCCGCCAGGGCGGCGGTCCACGTCCGGGCAACAACCCGTTCTCGTCCGGCGGCTCCACTGGCATGCAGCGGCCGTCGTCGCGCCGTGACGGCGGCGGGGCCGGAACCGGCGCGCCCAAGCCTTCGCCCGGCTCGATGCCCGAGCGTCCGGCGGCCGGCAGCGGTGGTCCCCGTCCCAACCCAGGCATGATGCCCACCCGCCCGTCCAACCGTCCTGGCGGTGGCGGCGGTGGCCGTCCCGGCGGTGGCGGCGGGTTCGGCGGACCCGGTGGTGGCCGTCCTGGCGGCGGCTTCGGTGGTCGTCCCGGTGGCGGTGGCCGTGGCCGTGGTGGCACGGCCGGTGCCTTCGGTCGTCCCGGCGGGAAGCCGGCGAAGAGCCGCAAGAGCAAGCGCCAGAAGCGGCAGGAATACGACAACATGCAGGCGCCGAGCATCGGCGGCGTGCGTCTGCCTCGCGGCAACGGGCAGGTCGTCCGGCTACCGCGTGGTGCTTCCCTGGCCGACTTCGCCGAGCGCATCGACGTCGACCCGGCGCAGCTGGTCCAGGTGCTGTTCGGCCTGGGCGAGATGGTCACGGCCACGCAGTCGGTGGACGAGGACACCTTCCAGCTTCTCGGCGGCGAGCTCGGCTACGACGTGCAGATGGTCTCGCCGGAGGACGAGGACCGGGAGCTGCTGGAGTCTTTCGACATCGACTTCGCCGAGGACGGCGGCGACGGCGAGTTGTTGCCGCGGCCGCCGGTCGTCACCGTCATGGGCCACGTCGATCACGGAAAGACCAAGCTGCTCGACGCGATCCGCAACGAGGACGTCGCGCAGGGCGAGGCCGGTGGCATCACGCAGCACATCGGTGCCTACCAGGTGCACGTCGAGCACGAGGGCCAGGATCGCGCTCTGACCTTCATCGACACCCCGGGTCACGAGGCGTTCACCGCCATGCGTGCTCGTGGTGCGCAGGTCACCGACATCGCGATCCTGGTGGTCGCCGCAGACGACGGCGTCATGCCGCAGACGATCGAGGCGCTCAACCACGCGCAGTCTGCCGGTGTGCCCATCGTCGTGGCGGTCAACAAGATCGACGTCGAGGGCGCGAACCCGGACAAGATCCGCCAGCAGCTGACCGAGTACAACCTGGTGGCCGAGGAGTACGGTGGCGACACGATGTTCGTCGACGTCGCGGCCAAGCCGGGAATCAACATCGACAAGCTGCTCGAGGCGGTCCTCCTGACCGCTGACGCCACGCTCGACCTGCGGGCCAACCGTGACATGCCGGCCCGTGGTGTGGCTATCGAGGGACACCTCGACAAGGGCCGCGGCCCGGTGGCGACGGTGCTGGTCCAGCGCGGCACGCTGCGCCCCGGCGATGCGATCGTGACCGGCCAGTCGTACGGGCGCGTGCGGGCCATGCTCGACGAGTCCGGCCAGCAGATCGAGGAGGCCGAGCCGTCCAGGCCCGTGCTGGTCCTGGGTCTGACCGCGGTGCCCGGCGCCGGCGACAAGTTCCTGGTCGCCGACGACGACCGTACGGCTCGCCAGATCGCCGAGAAGCGCGAGGCGATGGAGCGCAACGCCGCGTTGGCCAAGGCGCGCAAGCGGGTCACGCTCGAGAGCTTCATGGCCGAGAGCAAGGTCGAGACACTGAACCTGATCCTCAAGGGTGACGTGTCCGGTTCGGTGGAGGCCCTGGAGGGCGCCCTGGCCAAGATCGACGTCGGCGACGAGGTGAATCTGCAGATCATTCACCGAGGCGTCGGTGCCATCACGGCCAACGACGTCAACCTCGCCTCGATCGACCGCGGCATCATCATCGGATTCAACGTCCGTACGCAGAGCCGCACGGTCGATGAGCTGGCCGAGCGCGAAGGCGTCGAGATCCGGTACTACTCGGTCATCTACGCCGCCATCGAGGAGATCGAAGCCGCGCTCAAGGGCATGCTCAAGCCGGAGTACGAGGAGAGCACGCTCGGGACCGCCGAGGTCCGCGAAGTGTTCCGCTCCTCGCGGGTCGGCAACATCGCCGGGTGCATGGTGACCAGTGGTGTCATGCGGCGCAACGCCTCGGCCCGGTTGATCCGGGACGGGGTCGTGGTGGCCGAGAACCTCAACGTCGCGTCGCTGCGCCGGGTCAAGGATGACGTCACCGAGGTCCGCGAAGGATTCGAGTGCGGTATCAGCCTCGGTAACCACAACGACATCCAGATCGGCGACATCATCGAGACGTACGAGATGAAGGAGAAGCCGCGCGGCTGATCCTGGTCGCTGCTGGTCGCTTGGTGGCTTCGTTGGCGGTGGTGCCGGGTTTCCTCGTGGGCTGCTCGCAGGCTCGCTTGACGCCCGCTCCGGAAATCCCGGCCCCACCGCTGCGTGCGGCCCTGCGACGGTCACCTGCGTGGTTCCGTAGCCACGCGGGCTCCTGTCATCTGTAGGTCGGTGGGGAGCGATAGGTGTTCGTGGGGACGCTGAGGTTCGACCTCCTGCTCGGTGACGTTCGGTCGCTGAAGCAGAAGCGCGGCGTGATCCGACCGGTGATCGCCGAGCTGCGCCGGCGCTTCGACGTGGCCGTGGCCGAGGTCGGTCAGCTGGATCTGTACCGCCGATCCGAGATCGGCGTGGTGGTCGTGGCCGCCGACATACGCCGCTGCGTGGAAGTGCTCGACCTCGTGGAGCGACACGTCGCCGAACGCCCGGAGATCGAACTGTTGTCGGCACGGCGTAGGTTTCACTCTGACGAGGACGACCCGCACGTCTTCCCCGAGGCCATCGGGGGTACGGACGACGGTGGCACGAGAGAACGAGGAGGGACCCATGGCTGATCCAGCGCGCGCCCGCAAGTTGGCCGACCGGATCCGCGAGATCGCGGCGGAGACTCTGGAGCGCAGGGTCAAGGATCCGCGGCTGGGGTTCGTGACCATCACCGACGCCAAGATCACCGGCGACCTGCGCGATGCGACTGTCTTCTACACCGTCTACGGCGACGAGAACGAGCGCACGGCCACCGCCGCCGCCCTCGACAGTGTGAAGGGGCTGGTCCGGTCCGAGGTCGGGCGTCGCACCGGGGTGCGGTACACGCCGACCTTGCAGTTCGTGGCCGACGCCATCCCGGACAACGCCGCGCACCTCGACGACCTGTTGCGTACCGCCCGCGAGGCGGACGAGCAGGTGGCCCGGGTGGCTGCCGATGCTCAGTACGCGGGGGAGCGTGATCCGTACCGGCGAGCCGATGACGACGCGGGCGCGGACGATCTCGGCGACGACTCGACGGAAGGCGTCGACGACGACCGTGCCTGAGCACAACGGGCTCGTCATCGTCGACAAGCCGGCCGGCTGGACCTCGCACGACGTCGTCGCCCGGTTGCGTCGGCTGGCCGGCACCCGCCGCGTCGGCCATGCCGGCACCCTGGATCCGATGGCCACCGGTGTTCTGGTGGTAGGCGTCGGCCGCGCGACCCGCCTGCTGGGTCATCTCGCGTTGACGGACAAGACCTACGAGGCGACCATCCGGCTCGGGGCGACGACGGTGACCGACGACGCCGAGGGCGAGGTCACCGGAGGCAGCAGCGCAGCAGCGGTCACCGACGAGCAGATCGCCGCCGGCGTGGACGCGTTGACCGGCGAGATCCAGCAGGTCCCCAGCGCCGTGTCGGCGATCAAGATCGACGGTGTGCGCTCGTACAAGCGGGTGCGCTCTGGCGAGGACGTCGAGTTGGCGCCGCGACCGGTCGTGGTGCACCGTTTCGAGGTGTCCGACGTGCGCCGTGTCGGCCCGTTCGTCGACGTCGACGCGCACGTCGTGTGCTCGTCGGGCACCTACGTCCGGGCCCTGGCCCGCGACCTGGGCGCCGCACTGGGCGTGGGCGGACACTTGACGGCGCTGCGGCGCAGCGCGGTCGGGCCGTACGGGCTCGACGACGCGCGCACTCTCGACGAGCTGGCCGAGCGCTTCGAGGTGATGCCGCTGGCCACCGCTGCAGCTGCGGCTTTCCCGCGGTTGGACGTGGACCACGAGACGGCGGTGCGGGTAGCGCACGGGGCGCCGTTGGAACCGATGGGCCTCGGTCCAGGTCCGGTGGCGATCTTCGGCCCGGACGGTACGCTGCTCTCCCTGGCCGAGGACCGCGGCTCTCGCGCCAAGCACATCGCCGTGTTCGCAGGATGAGGCGCAGACCATGACCAGGGCCGATCGTCAGCAGGTGCACGAGCAACTCGAGTCCGAGCTCACCGTGTTGTGGCGCCGGGTCAGGCGGCTGTCGATCGCCTTGGCGCGCCAGGTCGACGCCGGCATCGACGTGGCCGCCTACGGATTGTTGAGTGCGCTGAACGACGCCGGCGACGTGCGCGCGGGTGATCTGGCCGATCGGTTCGGTCTGGACAAGTCCACGGTGAGTCGCCAGATCGCGCAGATGGAATCGTTGGGCTTCATCGAGCGGGTGCCGGATCCGCTCGACGGGCGAGCGCGCCTGATTCGCACCACCGAGGTCGGCCGGGCTCGGGTGCGCCAGTTGCGCGGAGCGCGGGGGGAGTGGTTCGGCTCGGCCCTGCAGCATTGGGACGCCGCTGACGTCGACCAGTTGGTCGAGCTGCTGGGCCGGTTGAACGAGGCGCTGGAGTCCCGCGACCCGTGAGGTGAGCGGCCCGCCTGCTGCCGGGTCCAGGCACCACACAAACAAGTTGCGTGCAGCAACCAATGAGGTTATAGTTGCATGCGTCAACCAAACGTATAACTCACGCGGAGCTCATGAATGAGCGACGACGTCTGGGGCGAGGTCGTCGAACAGGCGCGGCTGCTGATGCGGTCGACCAAGCACCTCGCGCAGCGGCATCTGGAGATCTACGAAGGCATCGGGCCCACTCTCGCCGGGATGCTCGGCCTGCTGGCCAAGGAAGGGCCGATGCGTCTGACCGAGCTGTCCGGCCGGTTGCACGTCGACCCCTCGGTCGCCAGCCGGCAAGCTGCCGAGTTGGTCGATCGGGGCCTGATCGCCCGGCGTCCTGACCCCGCTGACGGGCGAGCCGGCCTGTTCGAGGCCAGCCCGGCCGGCAGCGCGATCCTCGAGCGGGCCCACCGCCGGCGTACGGCCGTCCTGACCGCCGCGCTCGGCGACTGGAGCGAGGACGAGGCCCGGCACCTGGTCGCGTTGATGTCCCGGCTCAATGCCGACTTCCGCCATGCGCTGTGCCGCGATGCGGAAGCGGCGAGCGCCGATACGAGGGTTCCCGAACCCGAGAGGATCTCATGACGAAGCCGACCGGCACCCACGACACCTCGCTGGCCGCCAGCGACGTCGAAATGACGCATCGTCAAGTGCTCGAGGCGCTGTCCGGGCTGCTGACCGCCATGTTCGTCGCGATGCTGTCCGGCACCATCGTCGCCAACGCCTTGCCGCGCATCATCGGCGACCTGGGTGGCAACCAGAGCCAGTACACCTGGGTGGTGACGGCGACGCTGCTCGCGGCCACGGCCACGACGCCGATCTGGGGGAAACTCTCGGACCGGATGAGCAAGAAGCTGCTGGTCCAGCTGTCCATCTGCGTCTTCGTCCTCGGCTCGGTGCTGGCGGGGTTCTCACAGAACACCGAGATGCTCATCGGGTTCCGTGTCCTGCAGGGCCTGGGCATGGGCGGGCTGCAGGCGCTGGTCCAGATCGTGCTCGGGTCGATGGTCAGTCCCCGCCAGCGCGGGCGTTACATGGGCTACTTCGGCGCCGTCATGGCCGTGGCCACCGTCGGCGGACCGCTGCTCGGCGGCGTGATCGTCGATTCTCCGCTGGGCTGGCGGTGGTGCTTCTGGGTGGGCGCGCCCGTGGCCGTCGTCGCGCTGATCTTGCTGCAGAAGACGCTGCACCTGCCCGTCCTGACCGCCGACACGCCCATCGACTGGAAGGGCGCGCTGCTCATCCCGGGCGGTATCAGCGTCCTGCTGGTGTGGGTGAGCCTGGCCGGCGGCGACTTCGCGTGGGTCTCGTGGCCGAGTGCCGCCTTCGTCTTCGGAGCGCTGGCGCTCATCGTGGCTGCCGTCGTGGTGGAGCGGCGGGTACCCGACCCGGTCGTACCGCCGCGGCTGATGCGGCAACCCACCATGGTCTACGCGATCGTGGCCAGCGTGGCAGTCGGCACCGCGATGTTCGGATCGTCGGTGTTCCTCGGGCAGTACTTCCAGATCGCGCGCGGACACAGCCCGACCGAGGCCGGGCTGCTGATGCTGCCGATGATCGCCGGGCTGATGTTGGCCACCACCATCACCGGGCAACTGGTGACGCGGACCGGGAAGTGGAAGCGGTTCCTCGTCGGTGGCACGTTCTTCGTGGTGGCCGGTCTGGCGATGCTGGGCACCATCGACCACGCGACGCCGCTGTGGCGGGTCGGCATCTTCATGGCCGTCATGGGCATCGGAGTCGGCTCCACCATGCAGAATCTGATTCTCGCGGTGCAGAACGGTCTGGACTACCGCGATCTCGGCGCGGGAACGTCGACGGTGACGTTCTTCCGCACCCTCGGCGGTGCCGCGGGCGTATCGGTGCTCGGCGCCGTGGTGGCCGCGCGGGTGTCCGCGCTGATCGCCGAGGGCCTGGCCGGGACACCCGGGGCCAGCGAGGCGACCCAGAGCGGTGGTTCCACGTCGCTGGATGTGGCGTCGATGCCGCCGCAGGTCCGTACCGTCGTCGAGCATGCCTATGGCGACGCCACGGCCTTGGTCTTCCTGATCTCGGCGGCCCTGGCCGTCATCGGCTTCGTCGCCGTGCTGTTCATGCGTGAGACGTCGCTGCGCACGACCATCGGGTTCACCGCGTCGTCGCCGGATGCCCAGGCGCCGGATGAACAGCCGGTGCGCACGTAGGGTTGCCCGACGTCGAAGGCCGACGGAACCGCCTGGCTTGCCGCCGGGGTTGTCGGGAAGAATGACAAGCGGTCGCGCGAAACTCGCGCGGCGCTGAGGCCGTCGACCGGGAGAGCACGTGCATCGTTGGACCGATCTCGCCCAGGTGCCGCGCGACTTCGGCCCCTCGGTCGTGACCATCGGCAACTTCGATGGCGTCCACCGCGGCCACCGCAGCGTGCTGACCCGCATGGTCGCCGACGCCCGCGCAGCCGGGGCCAAGGCCGTCGTCGTGACATTCGACCCGCACCCGCGGATGTTGCACAACCCCGACGACGCCCCGGAGCTGATCTGCGGCATCGAAGACCGCTTGGAGCTGCTGGCCGAGACCGGGCTTGATGCCGTCCTCGTGCAGCCGTACACATGGGAGTTCGCTCGGCAGTCGCCTGAGGAGTTCGTCCGCCGGTTCCTCGTCGACGGGCTGCGAGCCGCCACCGTCGTCGTCGGGCGTGACGTCCGGTTCGGCTGGCGCAACGAGGGCGACCTGTCCACGATGCTCGCCCTGGGCGAGCGCTACGGCTTCTCCGTCGAGGTCATCGACGACGTCCGTCCCTCATCGGAAAAGGCCCACCGGCGGTGGTCGTCGACCTGGGTCCGTGAACTGCTGGCCGAAGGACGAGTCGCCGAAGCGGCGGAGATCCTGGGGCGTCCGCACCGGGTGCGAGGGGTCGTCGTCCGCGGCGATGCGCGCGGGCGTGACCTGGGATTTCCCACGGCGAACCTGTCGCCGGACAGCGTCGGCATGATTCCCGCCGACGGCGTCTACGCAGGCTGGCTACGCCGCACGTCAGCAGCCGATGCGGCCGAGCCGGAGCCGCGGATGCCCGCGGCGATCTCGGTGGGGACGAACCCGACCTTCAACGGCACGACGCGCAGGGTCGAGGCTTATGTCCTGGACCGCACCGATCTGGACCTCTACGACGACGAGGTCCTGCTCGAGTTCGTCGACGCCATCCGCCCGACACTGCGCTTCGGCTCGGTGGACGAACTGGTCGCGACCATGACCGACGACGTCGCCAAGGCCCGGGCCATCCTCGGCGTCTAGGGAGCGGTCGCTCCGCTGCGCTGGTGAAAGTCGTGGGCGGCCGGCGCACCCCGAGGTGTGTGGCCGTAGCCCGGGTACGCTGGTGTTGCGGCCGCGCGCGCCGGTGACCTGGAGCGCTTTGTCGATGAAGTGCATCGGGCCTGGTTCGGCGACGCGAAGTTCGCTGCCGGCATTGCGCCTGGCCGCGGGGGAGCGGACGAACACGCAGGTGGCGATTCGTTCTCGGCCCCGGTGCGCTGGTATCCTTGGCGCCGCCGTCAGAACGGCCGCGGATTTCAGTGCCCCGGTGGACATGCCCGGACGCGCCGCGCAACGATCAAAGACAAGGAGTTCCGTGCCGACCGACACCGCCACGAAGCAGAAGATCATCGCCGAACACGCACGTGCCGAGGGCGACACGGGCTCGCCCGAGGTCCAGGTCGCGCTGCTCACGCACCGCATCAACCACCTCACGGAGCACCTGAAGACGCACAAGCAGGACCACCACAGCCGTCGTGGGCTGCTGCTGCTGGTCGGCCAGCGCCGTCGGCTGCTCAAGTACCTGCAGAAGGCGGACATCACGCGTTACCGCGCACTGATCGAGAAGCTCGGTCTGCGCCGTTAGCCGTCGCCGAGGGAGCGGTCTCCCGCCGTGGGAACCGCTCCCTTCGCCGTAGCAGTTACTTTCACAACTGAACATCCGAACTCGAACAGGGCGGGCAGCCTCGATCGATGCAGGGCCGGTCCTCGGTAGTGGCTCTCGGGGATTCATCCGCGGGCTTCCATCGAAGACCGGCACATACCAGATCACCTTCGTGGCGCCCTCCCGTGATTCATCAGGAGGACGACCCATGACGGGTCCGCAGATCCACAGCGCCGAAGCCGTGATCGACAACGGTCGCTTCGGCAAGCACACCATGCGGTTCGAGACCGGTCAGCTGGCCCAGCAGGCCGCCGGCTCGGCAACCGTGTTCTTCGACGACGAAACGATGTTGCTGTCGGCCACCACGGTGTCCAAGCAGCCGAAGGAGCACCTCGACTTCTTCCCACTGACCGTGGACGTCGAGGAGCGGATGTATGCCGCGGGCCGCATACCCGGCTCGTTCTTCCGGCGCGAAGGCCGGCCCAGCGAAGAAGCCATCCTGACCTGCCGCCTCACCGACCGTCCGCTGCGCCCGTCGTTCGCGAAGGGCCTGCGTAACGAGGTCCAGGTGGTCATGACGGTCATGTCGTTGCACCCCGACCACCTGTACGACGTCATCGCCATCAACGCCGCCTCCGCATCCACGCAGTTGTCGGGGCTGCCGTTCTCGGGCCCGATCGGTGCCGTGCGCGTCGCGTTGATCGAGGACCAGTGGGTGGCCTTCCCGAACCACTCGCAGCTCGCCGAGGCCGTGTTCGACATGGTGGTGGCCGGACGGGTACTGCCCGACGGCGACGTGGCCATCATGATGGTCGAGGCCGAGTCCACGGCCGAAACGTGGAACCTCGTGCAGGCCGGGCGCACGGCCCCCACCGAAGAGATCGTCGCGGCGGGCCTCGAGGCGTCCAAGCCGTTCATCACCGAGATGGCGAACGCGCAGCGCCGTCTGGCCGACGCCGCGGCGAAGGAAACCCAGGAGTTCCCGCTCTTCCTCGACTACACCGACGAGATCTACGCCGCCGTCGAAGCTGCCGCCCGCGACGAGCTGGCCAAGGCGCTGACCATTGCCGGCAAGACCGAGCGCGAAGACCGTCTCGACGAGATCAAGACCGACGTCAAGGCGCAGCTGGCCGAGCAGTTCGAGGGCGCGGAAAAGGAGGTCAGCGCGGCCTTCCGGGCGCTGACGAAGAGCGTGGTGCGCGAGCGGGTGTTGCGCGATCAGGTACGTATCGACGGACGTGGCGTCACCGACATCCGTACGTTGTCCGCGGAGGTCGGCCCGATCCCGCGCGCGCACGGATCGGCGCTGTTCGAGCGGGGAGAGACCCAGATCCTCGGCGTGACCACGTTGAACATGCTCAGCATGGAGCAGAAGCTGGACACCCTCTCTCCCGAGACGTCCAAGCGCTACATGCACAACTACAACTTCCCGCCGTACTCGACCGGTGAGACCGGCCGCGTCGGCAGCCCGAAGCGGCGCGAGATCGGCCACGGTGCGTTGGCCGAGCGCGCGTTGCTGCCGGTCCTGCCGTCGCGCGAAGAGTTCCCGTACGCCATCCGGCAGGTCTCCGAAGCCCTCGGCTCGAACGGGTCGACGTCCATGGGTTCGGTCTGCGCGTCGACGATGTCGCTGCTCAACGCCGGCGTGCCGCTGCGCGCCCCGGTCGCGGGCATCGCCATGGGCCTCATCTCCGGAGAGGTCCAGAACGAGTCCGGTGAGACCGAGCGTCGCTACGTCACGCTGACCGACATCCTCGGTGCCGAAGACGCCTTCGGCGACATGGACTTCAAGGTCGCCGGCACTCGAGAGTTCGTCACTGCGTTGCAACTGGACACCAAGCTCGACGGCATCCCGGCCTCGGTGCTGGCAGCGGCGCTGCAGCAGGCTCGCGACGCGCGGCTGACCATCCTCGACGTCATGGCCGAGGCCATCTCCGAACCCGACGAGATGAGCCCCTACGCCCCGCGCGTCATCTCCATCACGATCCCGGTCGACCAGATCGGCGCGGTGATCGGGCCCAAGGGCAAGATCATCAACCAGATCCAGGACGACACCGGCGCCGAGATCGGCATCGAGGACGACGGCACGATCTTCATCGGCGCCACCGACGGCCCGGCCGCCGAAGCGGCTCGTACCGCGATCAACGCCATCGCCAACCCGACGATGCCTGAGGTCGGCGAGCGCTACCTCGGCACTGTGGTCAAGACGACCAGCTTCGGCGCGTTCGTGTCCCTGCTGCCCGGCAAGGACGGCCTGGTGCACATCTCCAAGCTGCGGGTCCTGGCCGGTGGCAAGCGGGTCGAGAACGTCGACGACGTCGTTGTGGTCGGACAGAAGATCCAGGTGGAGATCACCGAGATCGACGACCGCGGCAAGCTGGCGTTGACGCCGGTGACCGACGAAGAGTCGGAGACCGCGGAAACCGCCGGCGTCTGACACCCCACGTGAGCGCCTTCACGCGCACGCTGCTGGGAGAGGACGATGGCGGCCTGGTTCGCCGCAGCGTCCTTCCCAGCGGTCTGCGCATCGTGACCGAAGCCGTGCCGACGGTGCGGTCGGTGTCGATCGGTATGTGGGTCGGCGTGGGCTCGGTCGACGAGTCACCGTCGGAGGCCGGCGCCACCCACTACCTCGAGCATCTGCTGTTCAAGGGCACGGCGAAACGCAGCGTGCTGGACATCTCCTCGGCCATCGAGTCTGTGGGCGGTGAGCTCAACGCGTTCACCGCGAAAGAGTTCACCTGCTATTACGCCCGGGTGCTCGACACCGACCTGTCGCTGGCTGTCGACGTCGTCGCCGACATGGTGACCTCGTCACTGATCCAGCCGGACGACGTCGAGAGCGAGCGCGACGTCGTGCTCGAAGAGATCGCCATGCGCGACGACGACCCGTCCGATGCCGTCCACGACCTGGTTTCCGGGCAGATGTGGGGCGACAGCCCGCTGGGCCGCTCGATTCTCGGCACGGTCGCCAGCATCACCACGATGACACGAGACACCGTCCACGCCTATTACCGCAAGCACTACCTGCCGCGGAACATCGTGGTCGCTGCCGCTGGCAACCTCTCGCACGACGAAGTCGTCGCCCTGGTGGAGCGAGCTTTCGCCGACGCGGGCTTCGGCGTCGAGGACGACGAGCCGGCGCGGCCGAGAATCGGAGGATCAGCGCCGGTCAACGCCAGCGGGGCGACTGTGCTGAACCGGCCGACCGAACAGGCCAACGTGGTGCTCGCGGTGCCGGGACTGGCCCGTAACGACGAGCGCCGGTTCGCCCTGGGGGTGCTGAACGCCGCGCTGGGCGGAGGCATGTCGTCGCGGCTGTTCCAGGAGATCCGCGAACGGCGCGGCTTGGCCTACTCGGTGTATTCCTACGCCGCCCAGCATGCGTCGACCGGCATGTTCGGGGTCTACGTCGGCTGTCAGCCGAAGAAGATCGACCAGGTGCTCGACCTGTGCCGGTCGATCCTGAACGACGTCGTCACCTCCGGCATCACCAAGGAAGAGCTGGATCGAGGCAAGGGGCAAGCGCGCGGCGGGCTGGTGCTCGGTTTGGAGGACACCAGCGCCCGGATGAGTCGCCTGGCGAAATCGGAGCTGGTGTACGACGAACTGCCCAGCGTGGACGAACTGCTCGCTCGCGTCGACGCGGTGACCATGGACCACGTTCGCGAGCTGGCCGAGTCCATCCTGTCGGCTTCGCCGGCCCTGGCCGTCGTCGGGCCGTTCGACGAGCCCGCGAGGTTCGACACCGTCCTCACCTGACGCCGGTTCGAATGATCATGTTCACTTGGTAATTGCCTGCCCCACCACCCATGCACGCCTCGTGATGCGACACAAGTCCTCGTGGTGTGCGGTCTTGCGACAAGGCCCGATCAGCTCATCAGGGGCGTCCGGCTCACTGCGTGCGTTGAGCGTCGGGCGTCGGGCGGGGTCGTGTCACACGCCGTCCTCGCCAGGAAACGTGAGACGTGTCGTGAAGATCGTCGTGCCTGAATGTGCGCCCTATGGCGGCTGTTTCGGGCACGACGATCTTCACGACAGCGAAATCAGCCGCGCGCGATCCGGCCGCACCGCCGACACGACGTCCGCCCGGGAGGTCTAGCAGGTCAGCCGGACGTTCATGCGCCCGGGTAACCGTGCTGGCGCCACGCCTCGTAGGCGGCTACGGCCGCAGAGTTGGACAGGTTCAGCGATCGCCGTCCCGGCCGCATCGGGATGCGGACGCACTCGGTGACGACCGGATCGGTCAAGACCTCATCGGGCAGCCCGTCCGGTTCTGAACCGAACAGCAGGACGTCGCCGGCCTGGTAGGCGATGTCGCTGTGTCGCGTGGACGCCGTCGTGGCGAAGGCGAACACGCGCGTGGGCTCGATGGCCTTCCACGTCGAGTCCAGATCAGCGTGGACGGAGACGTCGGCGAGGTCGTGATAGTCCAACCCCGCTCGGCGGAGTTTGGCGTCGTCGAGATCGAAGCCCAGCGGCTCCACGAGGTGCAGGTGAGCGCCGGTCGCTGCGACGAGGCGGATCGCATTGCCGGTGTTCGGCGGGATCCGCGGCTCGAAGAAGACGACGTGGAACACCGGCGGCTCCGTTCGCTGCTCGCTGGACACGGGTCGGGACACGCAGCAGCTTATGCCGGTGGCGTCCGTGGCGCGTAGCGGAGGCTTCGGTGTCGACGACAGTGACGGGGTCGACGACGGTGACGGGGTCGACGACGGTGACGGGGCCGACGACGGCGACGACACCACGAGGTCTTGTGTCGCACCACGAGGCATGCACGGGTGGTGGGGGAGGCAATTACCAAGTGAACATGATCATTCGACCCGGGTCGGGGGCGGAGAGTCGGCGCGCACAGCGGCGGCGATCTTGCGTACGGCACGGCTGCAGCGCTGCCGCGCGGCCGCCCAACTGAGGCCGTGCAGCTGAGCTGCGGCGCTGCCGCCGCGGCAGCCCGGACCGGGTGCGTAGACGTCCAGGACCAGCGTCGCGTCTTGAGCAGTGACCGTGCCGGTGTCGACAGCCCACGCGAGGAGCTCGACGAGCTCGAGGTCCGGCGGCACGTCGCGGTGCGGTGCGTCGACGCGGTGCAGATCGTCCGGCGTGGTGGGGGTCTCATGGCGCTGGTGGGCATGGTCGGCGACGGTGAGGTGCAGCGTCTCCATGGCGATGTTGGCTGCGACCTTCGATGTGCGCCGATCGACGGGATAGGTGGCGATCACGGTCCACAGCGCGGTGATCGCGGCCTCTTCCAACGCCGCAGGGACGTCCCGCCCGGCGTGCGAGGACGCGATGCGGATCGCCTTGCCGAGCATGAGCTGAAGCACCGTCCGGCTCGCGAGCTCGTCGCCGCGGCGGCCGAGACGAAGCAGGGCGAGCAGGATGTCGTCGGCTTGTGCACGGCCCGCTCGAGCGACCCGCCGCTCCAGCGCCGGTAGGTCCGCGCACCCGGCCAGCGCCGGGTGCGCGCCGGCCCACGCGCGCACAGCCGCACCCGTGGTGGGATCGGCGCACAGGTGGGCCCACTCGGCGTTGAGGCGCCCGGCGAGCCCGGTCTCACGGCGGCGAGGTGTAGGTGCGGGGGGTGCGGACGGGACGGCGAGGGTGGCGGTCACGGTGGCTCCTTCCGGATGAACCGATGCCGCCAGGCAACACACCCGCTCTTGCCGAGAGACTTGCCCAGCCGCTGGGCCGGGCGGCAACCGTTCTTGCCCGCCTCAGCCGCCACCCGGGCAAGGCTTGTCCACAACCGCGTGACCAGCGCGGAGTTGTCCACAGATCGGGTCTGCGCCGTTGTGCCGAGGAAACCGCGCGGACAGGCTCGGGGCATGGTCAAATCACGCTTCAGTCAGCGCCGCACCAAGCGGCGAGCCAACGATCCCCGTTCCGGTGAGCAGATCCTGTCGGTCTCGATGGCCGAGTTCGAGCTGATGCTGACCGACGCCGACCTACGGTTGCTCGACGAGGCCGCCAGGGCAGAACAGTGTGGCGATCTTCGCCACGCGTTGGCGTGCCTGCAACACACACCTCGACCCATCGGCAACCCGTGGGAACGCGACCTGACCGAGATGATCGAGCTCGGGCCGGACGCCGAGCCGTGGCAGTGGGCCCGATTCACCGTCAGCGCGGCGAGTCGCTGGGTGCGCAGCCTGCACGTCCCGTTGGTCGCTCGCATCCTTCGCGAGGTCAGTATCGCCGCCGACGGTGCACCAGGCCCGTCCTGTCCGCAGTGCCCCGGCTGGGTCGCTGGCCAGGCTGCCGTGCACACGGCCATCGGGGGAACCCTGCTCTTCGACGAGCTCCTCCTGGAGGTCTTCCTCGTCCAAGTCGCCCCCGTCCTGGCTGAACGCGGTGGCGGTGGCCGGACGTGGGCACAGACGCGGGCCAAGGTGTACGAACTGATCGACGTGCAGGGCATCGAACTGCAGGTCCGCGACCACGCCGAGCACACCATCCGCACCGTCCGTCACCTCGGCGAGCTCGTCGGTCTCAGCCGCCACGACCTCGTCTACGGCCACGTCATCGACGTACCGGGCGAGCCGGATTCGATGTTCGCCATGCCGCCGATCGTGGTGGACGAGATCGTGGCGCAGCGCCTCGAACGCATGCACACACCCGACTTGGGCGACATCGACCAGCGGTGCGAGGTGCTCGGCGCAGCCGTGCGATCCGGACCGCCTCGGCTGGTGCGGCTTGCCGAGGCGAGCCAAGGCTACGAGGACGCGTCATGACCGCCCAGCGCGTTGCGGTCCGGGCCTTCCGGAATCACCCCAGGGTGGGGTGTGGACGCCGACGCACGGACAGGTCGGCCGGCACGAGCTCACGGATGCGAATCGCGTGGGCGACACGACCTCGGGGGAGGGCTCGCCCACCATGATCGTGCGCGAGTATGGGGGCATGAGCGTGCGTGTAGCGGTGATCGGCGCGGCCGGTCGGATGGGACAGCAGGTGTGCGCGGCCGTGGAGTCGGCCGGCGATCTCGAGCTCGTGGGTCGATTCGACGCCGATGACGAGTTGGCCGACCTCGCCGGTGCCGACGTCGCAGTCGACTTCACCGTGCCGGACGCCACCCTGGGCAACGTGCTGCACTGCATCGAGCGTGGCGTCCATGCCGTCGTCGGCACCACCGGCTGGACCGATGATCGCTTGGACGAGGTTCGTCGTGCGTTGGCTGCACGTCCGGACGTGGGCGTGCTCGTCGCGGCGAACTTCGCCATCGGCGCGGTGCTCACGATGAAGTTCGCCGCCGAAGCGGCTCGGTTCTACGAGTCGGTGGAGGTCGTCGAGCTGCACCATCCCGACAAGGTCGACGCTCCCAGCGGGACGGCGGTGCGTACGGCGCAACTCATCGCGGCCGCCCGCGCCGAGGCGGGTGTGCCGCCAGCGCCCGACGCGACGTCGAAGGAGTTGGCCGGAGCTCGCGGCGCCGACGTCGACGGCGTACCGGTGCACGCGGTACGGCTGCGCGGCATGGTCGCCCACGAGGAGGTGCTCATGGGTGCACCCGGCGAGACGCTGACCATCCGGCACGACTCGTATGACCGGGCGTCGTTCATGCCGGGCGTGCTCACCGGCGTGCGGCAGGTGGCCCGACGCCCGGGGCTCACCGTCGGGCTCGAGTACTACCTCGACCTCTAGGACGCCCGAACGGGGCCACGCGAGGTATCGTCCGGATCTTTCGTCCGGGTCTTTGCGTCGGGGTCTTTCCATCCGGCCCGGGAACCGCCAGGGTTGGAGATCCAACGCCCCGGAACGGCCGAGGAGGAACGTCATGGCGTTCGGACGGACCAGTCGGCTCAGCGCCGTCATCGCAGCAGCGACCCTGGCCGGCACGGCCTTGCTCAGCCCAGCTGGCGAGGCCGACGCCGCCGGGACAGGCAGCGGCAAGGACGCCCAGCGCAAGGACGCGGTGGCCACCGGCTTCGGCGGCGCGGTCACCACCGTTGATGCCGACGCCACGGCGGCGGGGCTGGAGATGCTGCGCCGGGGAGGCACGGCGGCTGACGCCGCTGTCGCCGCGGCGGCGGCGCTCGGTGTGACCGAACCGTTCTCCGCCGGGATCGGCGGCGGCGGGTTCTTCGTCCACTACGACGCCAGCAGCGGCGACGTGTCCACCATCGACGGGCGGGAGTCCGCACCTGCGGCTGCGACGCCGGAGCTGTTCGTCGACCCCGAGACCGGCCAACCGTTGCCTTTCGACGAAGCCAGGGTGAGCGGGCTGTCCGTCGGCGTCCCGGGCACGTTGGCGACCTGGGACGAGGCGCTCGGGCGGTGGGGCCGTTACTCGTTACGCCACACGCTGCGTCCGGCGATCCGGTTGGCCTCGCGCGGATTCGTGGTGGACGAGACGTTCCGATCGCAGGTCGAAGGAAACCAGGACATCTTCGCCGACTTCCCGGCCTCGGCAGAGCTCTTCCTCCCGGGCGGTGAGCTTCCCGAAGTCGGGTCCAGGCTGCGCAACCGTGATCTGGCGCGCACCTACCGGCAGATCGCTCGGCAGGGCACCGGCGCGTTCTACGGCGGCGACATCGGGGCCGATGTGGCCGCCACCGTCCAGGAGCCGCCGGTCGCCGACGACGCTGACCGCGTCGTCCGGGCGGGATCCATGACCGAGGCCGATCTCGCGGGCTACGAGGCGATCGAACGGGAGCCGACCCAGACGCAGTACCACGGCCTCGAGGTCTTCGGGATGGGCCCGCCGTCGTCAGGCGGCTCGACGGTAGGCGAGGCGCTCAACATCCTCGAGAACGCCGACCTGTCCGCAGCCGACGAAGCCAGCTCGTTGCATCACTTCCTCGAGGCCAGTGCCCTGGCGTTCGCCGACCGCAACCGCTATGTAGGCGACTCGGACTTCGTCGACGTGCCGCTGGCCGAATTGTTGTCGCAAGGCTTTGCCGACGAGCGCTTCTGTCAGATCGACCCGGAGCAGGCCGCGCCGAAGCCCGTCGGCCCGGGCGACCCGGACGGCGACTACGCCCCGTGCGGCGACGTGGCTGCCGTCGGTGGTGCCGGCGAGGAAGGGATGTCGACGACCCACCTCACCACGGCGGACCGGTGGGGCAACGTCGTGGCATACACGCTGACCATCGAACAGACCGGTGGCAGCGGGATCACCGTTCCCGGGCGTGGATTCCTGCTCAACAACGAGCTCACTGACTTCAACTTCGCGCCCACGCAGGGTGAGGCGCCCGATCCGAACCTGCCGGGCCCGAACAAGCGGCCTCGCTCGTCGATCTCGCCCACCATCGTGCTCGACGACGGTGAGCCGTTCCTCGCGCTCGGCAGCCCGGGCGGTTCGACCATCATCACGACGGTCTTGCAGACGCTGCTGAACCGGCTCGATCTCGGCATGGACCTGCCGGAAGCGGTCGCCGCGCCACGGGCATCGCAGCGCAACACCCCGGCGGTCACCGCCGAACCGGCGTTCATCGACTCATCGGCCGGCGCCGAACTCGAGGCGATGGGTCACGACTTCGAGGCCATGCCCGACATCGGAGCCGTCACCGGCCTGGAGTTTCTCGGACACGGTCTCGTGCAGGCTGTCGCCGAGCCGCAGCGTCGTGGTGGGGGTAGCGCCGCGGTGCTCGTCCCGGTGGGGCGCCGATAGGGCCAGAGCCGGTCGTTTCAGGTGAGAGCGCGCAGGAGGGCGGTGGTCGCGGCAGCGACGAGGATCACCACGAGGAACGACTGGCGCAGCAACAGAGCGACCACCGCAGCTGCCATACCGGCGAGCAGCCGATAGTCGACGGCGAGCCGCCCGCCTGCGTCGAACAGGCCCGTCGCGACGAGCGCGGCAAGCATCGCCACCGGCAGGAACAGGGCCACCCGACGCACCGCGTGGTGTTCGAGCCAGGCTGCGGGAACGGAGACGCCGGCGAGTTTGAGCAGGTAACAGCCGAGTGAGGCGGTGACGACGGCGAGCCAGATCATGACGACTCCTCGTGTCGGCGACGCGGTAACAGGCCGGCCACCACCGCGATAGGCGCCGCTGCGAGTACCGGCAGCCCCGCCGGGACGAGCGGGACGAGCAGCGTGGCGACGAGCGCGCCGCCCGCGGCGACCCACCGCGCGGTGGCCACCCGCAATCGCGGCCACAACAGAGCCAGGAACGCTGCAGGAGCCATGGCGTCGAGCCCCAACGCGCCCACGTCGCCGACTCTGGAACTGGCCAGCGCGCCCACGAGCGAGCCGATGTTCCACAGCGAGAACAGCATCGTGCCGGTGGCCCAGAAGGCGTATCGCTGTTCGTCGGGTTCGTCGCGGGCGATGGCCATGGCCGTGGTCTCGTCGATCACGAGGTGGGCGGCGACCAGGCGCCGGGGCCCGCGCAGCCCGGCGCGGCCGAGGATCCGGGTGATCGGCACGCCGTAGAAGGCGTTGCGGGCCCCGAGCAGCAGCGCTGTCGGGATTGCCGCCAGCCCGCCGCCGCCACCGCCGATGACGCCGACCAGGGCGAACTGAGACGCCCCACTGAACATGACCAAGCTCAGCACCATGGTCTGGGCGATGTCGAGGCCAGAGGCGATGGAGACCGCTCCGAACGAGGCGCCGAATGCGCCTGCGTAGGCGGCCATGGCGAGAGCGTCACGGCGAATCTTCGTGCGGTTGTCTGAGCTCACCGCGACGACAGTAGTCAACATGCCCGACACCGCGGAACCGCGGTCACCCGCCTGCGCGGAACAATCGGTCGCAGCCCGGCCCGCCCGCGGTCGGCTACAGTCACGAACGTGCTGTTCGCGAAGCGTTTCTGGCCTGGTATCGCGGACGGGTCGGTGACGCTGACCTTCCGTCGATGGAAGCAGCGTCAGGCCGTGCCCGGACGGGCCTACCGGACGGCGGCCGGCATCATCGACGTGAACGCGGTGACCGTGGTCGACCCGAGCGAGATCACCGATGACGAAGCACGCGCCGCGGGTTACCCGGATGCGGCCGCCTTGGTCGCCGATCTGCGCGGCGAACCCGGCCTACCGGTCTTCCGCATCGGGTTCGCGTTGGCCGCACGGCCGGATCCGCGCACTGAACTCGCCAATGACGCACATCTGAGCAGCGACGACGTCACCGCCATCACCCGACGGCTCGACCGCCTCGATGCGGCGTCGCCCTGGGGCGCGTGGACGCGGAGCACACTCGAGCTGATCGCGACGTACCCGGAACGCCGCGCCGGTGATCTGGCCGAGATGGCCGGGCGCGAGCGCGCGCCGTTCAAACTCGACGTCCGGAAGTTGAAGAATCTCGGGCTGACCGAGAGCCTGCCGGTCGGTTACCGGCTGTCGCCGCGCGGGCGTGCTTACCTGGACGCGGTCCGGCCGCACTGAGCCCCGGGCGTCACTTCGGTGGTGTCTGCGCGGGGCCGACGTGGTCGTCGAGCCACTGGCTCACTGGTGCGAGCTCGCGCCAGGCCGTGGCCACCCGCTCGGCGGCCTCGGCCGAGTGCAGCCACGGCGGCGAGCCGTAGTCGGCATAGCCGACCAGTGATTTCAGCCGCAACAGCTCGAGCCGCTGGTGGTCGGCAGGGTAGCCGCGGGGCCGGGTCTTCAGCGCTTCACCATCGACGACGTACCCCTTGGCTCGCACGGCCTCGACGCGTTCGGCCAGGTCGATGCCGCTGTGCTCGACGTCGACGGCGGTACGGAAGCGCTCGATCTGGTCCGGCGACATCCGGTAGTAGCCGCTGGCCACGAACAGGCCGGCTGCGCTGATGTGCAGGTAGTTCCCGCCGATCGTGACGCCCTGCTGGGTCTTGTACGGGGATTTGTCCTTGGCGAAGCGGACGTCGCGGTACGGGCGGAAGAAGTGCGCCGGTCCGAACTCGGCGGCCAGGGCGTCGGCGAGGGCCCGGAGCGGGTCGCGCACCGAGTTCTCGTACACGGACTTGTTCTTGGCCCAGAACGATTTCGTGTTGTCCGCTTCGAGATCTTCGTAGAAGTCCAGCGCCTCGACCGGGATGCCGTTGAACGTCATGCCGCGTCCTCGCGCAAGTCGGTGTGCAGGCGTACCTGGCGCAGCGTGGCGTGGGCGTCGTCGGTGAGATCGAGCGTGCGGTGGGCGGTGTCGGCGGCCCAGCCGGCGGGTTCGAGAAAGCCGCGCAGAGCGTCGTCGCCCACGACGAGCCAGATGCGACCCCGCGTGAAGCCGTCGGCGCGCAGCGTGTCAGCCGCGGCGGCGAGCAGCCGGGAGCCGTGGCCTTCGCCGAGCTCGTCGGGGTCGATGTGGAACGCCACGATCTCACCGTCGGTCGGCTGGGCGTCGGGGTCGTCGGACGGTGCGGTGGCAGCGAATCCGACGACTCGGCCGGCTTCGAGAGCGACCAGGACACGGTGCTTCGCCGTGGGTGGACGGATGACCGCCTGGCTCCAGGCGGCGGCGAACTCCGCGTCGTCGATGTCGTCGATCAGTTCCTGGGGGAGGAGGTCGGCGTAGGAGTGCTTCCACGCGCGGGCTTGGAGACGACCGATCGCGTCGGTGTCGGCCGCCCACGCCAGACGGACGCTGCGATCGGCGACGGGCTGTTCGGACACGCCGTCCACTCTACGACCAGGTGCCACCGGCCCGGGTCGGCCCACCACGCAACAGGCGCGGCCCCGGGTGGGTGGCACGTTGAACTGCTCCACGAAACGGGCGAAACGGGCGCGATCACTCGCATTCAGCGTGCCAGGTGGTCACATTCAGCGTGCCAGGCGCCGGGGAGAGGCGGCCGGGGCTCGGGGGCGGCGAAGGGTATTACACCATCACGGCACATATGCTGGACAGGTGTCACATGCGCCGCATAGCCTGGCCCCATGGACGGCAGCGACGAGCAGGAAGCGGCGTTCTACGCGATCATCGACGCCGACGGCCGAATCGAGCCTCGCGACGACATGCCCGAGGCGTATCGTCGCTCGCTGGTCCGCCAGATCGCCCAGCACGCGCACTCCGAGATCATCGGCATGCAGCCGGAAGGCAACTGGATCAGCCGGGCGCCCAGCTTGCGGCGCAAGGCGATCCTGCTGGCCAAGGTGCAGGACGAAGCCGGGCACGGCCTGTATCTCTACGCCGCGGCCGAAACTCTCGGCGTCTCCCGCGACGAGCTGCTCGACAAGCTGCACACCCGGCGCCAGAAGTACTCGTCGATCTTCAACTACCCCACGCTGACCTGGGCGGACGTAGGTGCGATCGGCTGGCTGGTGGACGGGGCGGCCATCACCAACCAGATCCCGCTGACGCGCTGCTCCTATGGCCCCTACGCCCGGGCCATGGTGCGCATCTGCAAGGAGGAGTCGTTCCACCAGCGGCAGGGGTTCGAGGCGCTGCTGGCGCTCACGCGCGGCACGCCCGAGCAGAAGGCGATGGCACAAGACGCGCTGAACCGCTGGTGGTACCCGAGCCTGGCGATGTTCGGCCCGCCCGACACCGAAGGCGGCGGCGCGAAGCGAAGCACGCACACCGAGCAGTCCATGCGGTGGGGCATCAAGCGGTTCAGCAACGACGAGCTGCGGCAGCGTTTCGTCGACATGACGGTCCCGCAGGCCGATGTCCTCGGGCTCCGGATGCCCGACCCTGACCTGCGGTGGAACGATGAGCGCGGGCACTACGACTTCACCCCGCCGGACTGGGACGAGCTGTTCGCGGTGATCAACGGCGACGGTCCGTGCAACGCCCAGCGCATCGAGCACCGGGTGTCCGCCCACCACGAAGGCCAGTGGGTCCGCGACGCCGCGTCGGCCTACGCCGCGAAGCGTCAGCGTCATCTGGAGGGGGTCGCATGAGTGGAATGTGGCCGCTGTGGGAGGTGTTCATCCGTGCGCGCCGGGGCATGTCGCACATCCACGTGGGCAGCCTGCACGCGCCGGATGCCGAGATGGCGCTGCGCCATGCGCGCGACGTGTACACCCGGCGTGGCGAAGGGGTGTCGATCTGGGTCGTGCCTTCGAGCCAGATCACGGCCAGCAGTCCGGACGAGAAGGACGCCTTCTTCGATCCCGCGGCCGACAAGATCTACCGGCACCCGACGTTCTACGACGTGCCGGCTGACGCGCCGCACCTGTGAGGAGAGGCACGTGCGATCTGGCAACGCGAACAGCGGGACGAGGTGGGCTGACGCCGAGCTCACGGCGCGGGCGCAGCCGCTGGTCGAATACACCCTCCGGCTGGCCGACGACGCCCTCGTGTTGTCCCAGCGGCTGGGGGAGTGGATCACCCGCGCTCCCGAGCTCGAGGAGGACGTCGCGCTGGCGAACATCGCACTCGACCTGCTCGGGCAGGCCCGCGCGCTGCTGACGTACGCCGGGCAGACCGAAGGCGCCGGTCGGGACGAGGACGCGCTGGCCTACCTGCGCGACGATCGTGAGTTCCGCAACGTCTTGTTGGTCGAGCAGCCGAACGGCGATTTCGCCGTCACGATGGCGCGGCAGTTGGTCTTCGCCGCGTACCAGTACGAGCTCTACGACCGGCTGCGGGCCAGCGCCGACCAGACCCTGGCCGCGGTCGCTGCGAAAGCGGTGAAAGAGGTCGCCTATCACCGCGAGCACGCCGCGCTCTGGGTGCGCCGGCTCGGTGACGGCACCGACGAGAGTCGATTGCGGATGGTGGCCGGGCTGGACGCGATCCGCCCGTTCGTCGACGAGCTTTTCGACACCGACGACCTGATCTCCCAGCTCGGTGCCGTCGCGGTCGATCCTGCAGACCTGCGCGAGCCGTGGGCGGCCTACGTCGACGCGGTCCTCATCGACGTGGGTCTGGAGCTGCCCGATCCGGACCACACGGCGCGCGGCGGGCGGCTCGGGCTGCACGGCGAGGCTCTGGGTTATCTCCTGGCCGAGATGCAGCACCTGCACCGATCTCATCCGGGGGCGTCATGGTGACCTCCACCGCGCACGTGCGCCGCATCGCCGCCGAGGTCCCCGACCCCGAGATGCCGATGATCGGCATCGGCGACCTCGGAGTCCTGCGCGACGTCGTCGTCGAGGACGATGGCCGCGTCGTCGTCAACCTCACGCCCACCTACTCCGGCTGCCCGGCGATGGAGGCGATCCGCGCCGACGTGCTCGCCCGGCTGGCCGAGCACGGCGTGCACGACGCCGAAGTCCGCCTCGTGCTCGCCCCGGCGTGGAGCACCGACCGCATCACGCCGGCCGGGCGCGCGGCACTGCGCCGTCACGGGATCGCCCCACCAGGCCCGGCCGGCTCCGGGCCGGTGCCGATGCAGCTGACCGTGCGGTGCCCGCAATGCGGCTCGCCGGACACCAGGGAGCTGTCCCGGTTCGGTTCCACGGCATGCAAGGCGCTGTGGACGTGCTCGGCCTGCCACGAGCCGTTCGACCACGTGAAGGCGCTATGACCACGAGCGCTGCCCCCAGCCAGACACGACGCTCGGTCGTGCACCGCTTGAAGGTGGCCGACGTTCAGCCGTTGACCGACGACGCGATCGCCGTCACCTTCGACGTCCCGCCCGAACTCGCCGACGAGTACCGCTTCGCCGCCGGGCAGCACGTGAACGTCGCCGTGCCGGGCGGCGACGGCATCCGCCGCAGCTACTCGATCTGTTCCCCGGCTGGCAGCGGGCAGGTGCGTATCGCGGTCAAGCGCATCTCCGGTGGCTGGTTCTCCGCGTATGCCCTGGATGCGCTGGCCCCGGGCGACGAACTGGACGTCATGACTCCGGCCGGACGCTTCACCCCGGCGCTGGATCCCGCCCAGGCTCGCCACCACGCGGCCGTGGCCGCGGGCAGCGGCATCACACCGGTGCTGTCGATCGTCGCGACGGTGTTGGAGGAGGAGCCGCTCAGCAGGGTCACGCTGGTGTACGCCAATCGGACGGCGTCGTCGGTGATGTTCCTCGACGAGCTCAGCGACCTGAAAGACCAGCACCCGGACCGCTTCCACCTGGTGCACGTCCTGTCGCGGGAGCCGGGGTCTTCGGCGTTGCTGTCCGGACGCCTGGACGCCGAGCGGTTGGAGCGGCTGTTCGGCACCGTCGTGGCCGCGGACACCGTCGACGAGTGGTACCTGTGCGGACCGCTGTCGTTGACCGAGACCGCGGCCGAGCTGCTCGAGCGTCGCGGTGTCGATCGGAGCCGGGTGCACCGGGAGCTGTATCACGTCGGCGACGAGCCACCCGCTCCGCGACCACCCGAGCAGCGCCCGGCGGCACAGGTGTGCGAGATCGTCGCCGTCCTGGACGGCCGGCGGAGCGAAGCCGTACTCGACGACCCCGACGACGTGGTGCTCGACGCCGTGCTGGCGGTGCGCAACGACGCCCCGTTCGCCTGCAAGGGCGGGGTGTGCGGAACGTGCCGTGCGAAGGTGCTCGACGGCGCGGTGAGCATGGAACGCACCTACGCGCTCGAAGACGACGAGATCGAAGCCGGCTACGTGCTCACGTGCCAGTCGCATCCCACCACGCCGTCCCTCGTCGTCGACTACGACGCGTGAAATGATCATGTTCACTAGGTGTTCGCCTCCCGGACCACCCATGCACGCCTCGTGATGCGACAGCACGCCTCGTGGTGTCAGCCCCGAGGCGGTCCCGGTTAGGGTCGAGGCGTGATGCTGACCGCTGACGCCTTGCTGCTCGACCTCGACGGCACCCTGGTCGACTCCAGCGAGTCGATCGTGCGCAGCT
Source organism: Haloactinopolyspora sp. (assembly GCF_027324685.1). NCBI lineage: Bacteria > Bacillati > Actinomycetota > Actinomycetes > Jiangellales > Jiangellaceae > Haloactinopolyspora > Haloactinopolyspora sp. The sequence continues at coordinate 6,165 of NZ_DAHVSH010000003.1, read as the reverse complement.
GGCTGCGGTGGGCTGCGGAGTTCGACGTCGACCCGGCCCGCCTCGCCGACTCGCACGGCCGTACGTCGGCGGACATCGTCGCCGACCTGGTCCCTGACACCGAGGTCGAGCACGCGCTGGCGCGTATCGACGAACTGGAGATCGACGACGCCGGCACGGTCCGGGCGATGCCCGGCGCCGCGGAGTTCCTCGCCGCACTGCCGCCGTCGCGGTGGGCGATCGTCACCTCCGGCAACGCCCGTCTGGCCCGGGCACGCATCGAGGCCGCCGCGCTGCCGGGGCCGAAGGTCCTGGTGACCGCCGACGACGTCACCCGCGGCAAGCCCGACCCCGAGCCGTTCCTGCTCGGCGCCACCCGCCTCGACGTCGACCCGCGCGGATGCGTGGTGGTCGAAGACGCGCCCAGCGGGATCGCGGCCGCACGGGCCGCCGGAATGGACGTGATCGCGGTGACATCGACCTACCCACGCGAGCGTCTGGACGCCGACCTGCACGTCTCGTCGCCGGCCGGCCTGGAGGTCGACGGCCCCGGGCCGGTGCGCCTGCGCCGTACCCGGCCATGACCACCGGACCGGTGGCCACGCACACCGCGCCGCACCGGCCGTGGAGCCACCAGCAGCGCCGGAACGTGTTCTGGCCGGTGGCCGGGCTCGTGGCCGCGACGATGTGCGCGCTGGTCGTCGTGGGGCTCGGCACCGGTGACCTGCCGACGAGCACCGTGGCAACCGCCACTGTGCTCGCCATGATCCCGGTCGTCCTCGTCGTCGGGGTCTTCCTGTGGCTGGACCGGTGGGAGCCGGAGCCCGGGCGCATGCTGCTGGCCGCGTTCGTCTGGGGGGCGGGCGTCGCGACGCTCGGCTCGGTGGTCGTGAACTCCGTGGTCGCGAGGGCCTACGACGATTTCACCTCCGCGGTGGTGTCGGCTCCGATCACCGAGGAGGCGCTCAAGGGCGCGTTCGTCGTCGGTGTGCTGTGGCGGTCCCGGCGTGAGCTCGACGGCACGGTCGACGGCATCGTGTACGCGGGCCTCGTGGCGGCCGGGTTCGCCTTCGTGGAGAACATCCTGTACCTCGGCCGGGCGTTCGACATCGACACGATGGACGGCTACGCGGTGTTCGTCGTGCGTGGACTGGTGACCCCGTTCGCGCACCCGCTGTTCACGGTCTTCATCGGCGTGGCTGTCGGGGTCGCCGCCAACCGCGGCCGCACGGCTCGGCTGCTGCTTCCCGTCCTGGGCTACCTGGTCGCCGTCGCCTTGCACGCGCTGTGGAACGCCTCGGCCCTGTGGGGGGACGGAGACGACTTCGTCGCGCTCTACCTGCTGTTCATGGTGCCGGTGTTCGCCGGGATGGCGGGGCTGGCCCTGTGGCAGCGACATCGGGAACGACGCATCATCACAGCCCAACTGGCACGAATGGTGCAGGCCGGCTGGCTCACGTGGTACGAGGCGGAGCTGCTGGCGACCCTGCGGGGACGACGGCGCTGGGTGAAGTCGGTGCGCGCTGCGCACGGCCGGCAGGCCGCCCGGGCCGTACGTTCCTACCAGGTGGCGCTCACCGAACTGGCGTTCTTCTTGCACCGCTACGACGGCGAGCCGGCAGGTGCTCGGGCACTCGAGTGGTGGGGTGAACTCGCCGAATCGGTCTCGCGGGCCCGCGCGGGCGTCGCGGCGTCCACTGGGGCGAGCCCCTGAGGCCGTCGTCGCCTACGGCGGATCGGGGTTCCCCCGATCCGCACGGTAATCTTCACTCATGCCCGACGAGTTGTTCACTCTCGCCGCGGCGACGTCCGGCGCTCCGGCGTCGGCGCCGTTCGGCCGCGTCTTGACCGCCATGGTCACCCCGTTCCACGAGGACGGCGGAGTCGATCTCGACGGTGCGGCGGCACTGGCCCAGAAGCTGGTCGACGAGGGCTGCGACGGACTCGCGGTCAGCGGCACCACGGGCGAGAGTCCCACCACCACCGATGCTGAGAAGACCGCCGTGCTGCGCGCGGTGATCGAAGCCGTGGGGTCGAGGGCGTACGTCCTCGCCGGGGTCGGCACGAACGACACCCGCCACACCAGCGAGCTGGCTCAGCAGGCGGAGAAGGCCGGCGCACACGGACTGCTGGTCGTCACGCCCTACTACAGCAAGCCGCCGCAGGAGGGGCTCTACCAGCACTTCACCGCCGTCGCCACCGCCACCGACCTGCCGGTCATGTTGTACGACATCCCGGGCCGCACCGGGGTGCCCATCGCCAGCGAGACGCTGATCCGGCTGGCCGAACACGACCGGATCGTCGCGGTCAAGGACGCCAAGGGCGAGCTGTACGCGTCGTCGGAGGTGATGGCCAGGACGAACTTGGCCTACTACTCCGGTGACGACACCCTCAACCTCGCGCTGCTCACCCATGGCGCCGTCGGGATGGTCAGTGTCGTGGCACACGTGGCCGCCAAGCAGTACGCCCAGATGATCCGTGCCGTCGACTCGGGCGATCTGGCCCGGGCGCTCGGTCTGCACCGCCAGCTGATCCCGGCGGTGCGCGGCATCATGACCCGAACGCAAGGAGCCATCATGGCCAAAGCGGCAGTCCAGTTACTCGGCGTCACCGAGAGCCGGGCCGTGCGCTCGCCGCTCATCCCCGCCACCGACGAGCAGGTCGCGCAGCTGCGCGCCGACCTCGCCGAGGCGGGCATCGTATGAGTCATCCGCATCCAGAACTGCCCGAACCTCCACCGCTGGCCACCGACGCCCTGCGAGTCGTCCCGCTCGGTGGCCTCGGTGAGGTCGGACGCAACATGACCGTGTTCGAGAACCGCGGGCGCCTGCTCGTGGTCGACTGCGGCGTGCTCTTCCCCGAGGATCATCAACCCGGCGTCGACCTGATCCTGCCCGACTTCGAGTACATCCGCGATCGTCTCGACGACGTCGAGGCCATCGTGCTGACGCACGGGCACGAGGACCACATCGGCGGCGTGCCGTTCCTGCTGCGTGAGAAGCCGGACATCCCCGTCGTCGGGTCGCGGCTGACCTTGGCCATCCTCGAGGCGAAACTGCGTGAACACCGCATCGACGCCTACCAGCTCCAGGTCAAGGAGGGCCAGACCGAGCAGTTCGGGCCGTTCGCGGTCGAGTTCCTCGCCGTCAACCACTCCATCCCCGACGGTCTCGCCCTGGCGATTCGCACGTCGGCCGGCGTGGTCCTGCACACCGGCGACTTCAAGATGGACCAGCTCCCGCTGGACGGGCGGCTGACCGACCTGAACGGGTTCGCCCGCCTGGGTGACGCCGGTGTCGACTTGTTCATGGTCGACTCGACCAACGCCGAGGTTCCGGGGTTCACCCCGCACGAACGCGACATCTCCGCGGTCTTGGAGCGGATCTTCGCGCAGGCGCCGCGGCGGATCGTCGTGGCCTCGTTCGCCAGTCATGTCCACCGCGTCCAGCAGGTGCTCGACGTCGCGGTGGCGCATGGGCGCAAAGTGGCTTTCGTCGGCAGGTCCATGGTGCGCAACATGGGCATCGCCCGCGACCTCGGCTACCTCGACGTGCCCGCCGGCACCCTGGTGGACCTCAAGAGCATCGACTCTCTGCCGCCGGATGAGATCGTGTTGATGTCCACCGGCTCGCAAGGTGAGCCGATGGCGGCCCTGTCCCGTATCGCCAACCGCGATCATCCGGCGATCCGGGTCGAGGAGGGTGACGTCGTCGTCCTGGCCTCGTCGCTGATCCCGGGCAACGAGAACGCCGTTTCCCGGGTGATCAACGGGCTGACCCGCGAGGGCGCCAAGGTCGTGCACAAGGGCAACGCCCAGGTCCACACTTCCGGGCATGCCGCCGCGGGCGAACTGCTCTACACCTACAACCTGGTCAAGCCGCGCAACGTCATGCCGATCCACGGCGAGACGCGCCACCTGTACGCCAACGCCGAGGTCGCGATCAGTTCGGGCGTGCCGCGCGATCGTGTGGCCCTGGCCGAGGACGGCGTCGTGGTCGATCTCGCCGACGGCAAGGCCCAGGTCGTGGGCGCGGTGCCGTGTGGATACGTCTACGTGGACGGATCGAACGTCGGTGGTGTCGCCGAAGCGTCGTTGAAGGACCGCCGGATTCTCGGCGAAGAGGGGTTCATCTCCGTCGTCGTCGTGGTCGACTCCGTGACCGGCAAGGTGACCGGTGGCCCGGAGATCCACGCGCGCGGTTTCGCCGAGGACGACAGCGTCTTCGACGACATCCGGCCCGAGTTGGTGGCCGCGGTCGAGAAAGCCGCCGAGGGCGGCAACGCCGACACCTACCAGCTGCAGCAGACCATCCGGCGCACCATCGGGCGCTGGGTGGGCGGCCGGCTGCGTCGCCGGCCGATGATCATCCCGGTGGTCGTGGAGTCCTGAGAGCCGAGATCAGGACTCGGGGGCGTCCTGCGCGGCTCGTCGGGCCTGGGCTCGGCGCTTGCCTTCGTGCATGGCCTGCACGCGGGGCACCGGGATCGTGTGACCTTCGGCGATGAGCTCGGCGTCGATGTGTTGCGGCGCGGGCATCGTCTGCGCCCACGGGTCGGCGCCGTCGAGCAGGTCGAGCGCGGTGTGGACGGTGAAATCACCCGGCGTGACCGAGTCCAGGTCGTTCCATGACACCGGGAAGGACACCGGCGTGCCCGGGCGCGCCCGCGGGCTGTAGGCAGCCACGACGGTCGCCGACCCGACCCGGGTGGGGTCGACGAAGACCTTGTCGCCGCGCTCGTCGCGGATGAAGGCCGTGGTGGCGATCGACGGGTCGAGGCTGGCGGCGCGGGCGGCCAGCGCTCGGGTGGCCGCAGCGGCATCGTCGGCGGAGACCTCCGGGACGATCGGGACGAAGATGTGCACGCCTTTCGCCCCGCTGGTCTTGACCACACCGGCCAGCCCCGCGTCGGCCAGCGCCTGGCGGACCAGTCGCGCGGTCTGGACGACGTGGTCAAACGCGTCGGGAACAGGCGGGTCGAGGTCGAGCACGATGTGGGTGGGACGGTCCAAGCGTTCGGCGCGGACCAGGCTCGGGTGGTATTCCACCGCGCGCTGGTTGGCGAACCACAGCAACGTACGGCGGTCGTTGCACAAGGCATAGGCGACCTCGCGCTTCGACGACTGCGCCCACACACGCACGGTGTCCAGCCAGGGCGGTGCGTACTTCGGCACGTTCTTCTGCATGAACGGGCGTTGCCCGCGCAGCACCCGCACGACCGACAGCGGGCGGTCGCGCACGTGGGGGAGGAGCCGGTCGTGGACGGCGTCGAGATAGTCCACGAGCTGGCGCTTGGTCGCGCCGGCGCCGTCGAACAGGGGTTGGTCGAGGTTCGTCAGCGCCACGCCGTCGCGTTCGTCGTCGCTCACGGCCGGCCCTGCGGGCGGGTTCGGTGCATGGTGGTCAGTATGGCCGCGCGACTTCTGGCGGGTTTTCCACCCTTCCCGCCGTCAGGAAGGGTGGAAAACCCTCCAGAAGACGATGCGAGCGGGACCCGCACGCCTCGCTCAGACGCTCGAACCGGCGATGTTGACCATCCACTGCACACCGAAGCGGTCGGTGCACATGCCGAACTCGTCGCCCCACATCTGCTTCTCCAGCGGCACCGCCACGGAGCCGCCGGCGGACAATTTGTCCCAGTAGCGGTGCAGCTCCTCGGCGGCGTCGCCACTCAGGCTCACCGCGATCGTGTTGCCCGGGTCGTGATCCGTGCCGGGCGGCGTGTCGGCGCCCATGAGGACGAGGCCGTTGTCGGCCTCGAGCTGGCCGTGCATGATCTTGTCGGCCTCGGGCGCATCCGGCGGGCCGAACTCGCTGAAGGTGTTCAAGGTCAGATTCCCGCCGAAGACTTCAGCGTAGAACTGCATGGCCTCGCGGGCGTCGCCGGCGAAGCTGATGTACGGATTGAGGCGAGTGACCATGGTGCGCTCCCAGGTCGGCCAAGATCTGATGCTACGAACACTAGACCGCGCGGGAACCGTTGCACAGACGTACGACGACGTTTGATTGTCAGTCGGGCTCGTCAAGCATCTCGCCAGCGGCGAGTTCGGGTATCTGGGCGATTGCGTGGGCCGTCCAGCGCCGGTCCGGTTGCCGTGGGTCGAGGACGAGTCCATCTGGGACAGCGCCGACATCGTGCGGGAGTTCATCGACCGGGCGCGCGGGCGCCGATCATGACGACATCGGC
>NZ_DAHVSH010000202.1:0-9521 GCF_027324685.1 Haloactinopolyspora sp. | reverse complement strand
GATGAGTCGCCGCGCGCCAAGTCGCCGAGTGCTCAGCGCGCGTGGCGCCACATGTTGACCGGCTGTTGCGGGGTGAGGCAGGCCAGCCGTCGAGGAACGGCTTCACCAGGGTTCGCTCAGCGACGTACAGCGTTCGCTCAGCGACTCTCTGACCGCGTGGAGTCAGCGAAACGACCGCGCCGCGCGGCGCAGGTCGTGCTCGTGCACGATCGCCGTGGCGTGCCCGTGTGCCAGGCCGTGCTCGTCGCGCATCCAGCGCACACGATCATCGAATCTCGAGAATGCTGGTCCGGCCTCCAAAGCCGCGAACCACTCCGGAAGATCTCGCCCGGTGACACCTGGCACTCGAGCGAGAAGATTGCGATGGGTTTCGTCGGAGTGATTCAGGCTCATGGCTGCCTCCGTAGGCTCGAGAGGTCTCCGTTACTCGACTGTGCCGCACCGTTCGGCACGAGGCAACCCCGTGAGCCAAGACCATCTCTTGTTCATTTGGCGGCTGTGTGACAGTTGGGCTGGCGAAATAGGCCGATACCAGGGGTGAAGATCGTTGTGTGATCGGGCGTGCGAGGACGCACCCTGTCGTGAAGATCGTCGTGTGCCTGGAGGCGGATTTTCGCTGTCGTGAAGATCGTCGTGGTTGGATGAGCCGCTATAGACCCCGATTTCCCGCACGACGATCTTCACGACTGTCCCGCACGACGATCTTCACGACTGTCCCGCACGACGATCTTCACGACTGTCCCGCACGACGACGAGCCGACCCCGCCGCGCCCACGTCGACGGGCCTCGCGCGGGGTCGATCCAGCGATCGGCCGCGGCGACGACCGGACCCAACCACCGGCCCGATGCGAAAGAGGCTCAGTGAACGTACCGACCGAGGACGCCCAGGTGCCGAACCGGTCCGCTGCGAGCGGCTCCGACGCGAAGCCGCTCGACGCGCGGTCACTGTTTCGCGAGCTCGACCGAGTGGTCGGCGACTTGCGGCGCGGCGGCGGTGTGGTGCAGCAGCCCGATCGGCATCCGCCGGTCGTGGCCGACGCGGTACACCAGTTGGCGCAACGGCTGGCCGATGCGGCGGCGGACGCACGCGGCGAGCCACGCCGTCCCGTGCCCCGACTCGCCGATCATGCCTTGGCCGATCAGCTCCAGGTGGTCGCCCGCGAGCTCAGCGAAGCCGTGCGAGACACCGGTGCGGTCGACATCGACGCGGTGCGACGGTCGGTGGACGACGTGCGCGGATTGATGCTCAGAGGCGTTCCACGATGATCGCCATGCCCTGACCGCCGCCAACGCACATCGTCTCGAGCCCCACGGTGGCATCGCGCGCGCGCAATCCGTTGAGCAGGGTGGTCATGATGCGCGCGCCGGTCGACCCGAACGGGTGGCCCAACGCGATCGCGCCTCCGTGGACGTTCAGTTTGTCGTAGTCGATGCCCAGGGCTCGAGCGCTCGGCACCACCTGAGCGGCGAAGGCCTCGTTGATCTCGACCAGGTCGACGTCGTCGATGGTCATGCCGGCGCGGTCGAGGACCCGGCGCGTCGACTCGACCGGGCCGAGGCCCATGATCTCCGGCGACAGCGCGGACGCAGCGGTCGCGACGATACGGGCCAGGGGGGTCAAGCCGAGTTCGCGTGCGCGGGTGTCGGACATGATGATCACGGCAGCCGCGCCGTCGTTGAGCGGCGTGCAGTTGCCCGCCGTCACCGTTCCGGTGGGGCGGAACACCGGCTCGAGCGCGGCGAGCTTCTCCAGCGTGGTGCCGGGTCGGGGGCTGTCGTCGGCGTCGACCACCCGGCCGTCCGGGGTGGTGACCGGGATGATCTCGCGGGCGAAGAAGCCGTCGGCGATCGCACGCTCGGCCCGGTTCTGCGACAGCACCGCGAACTCGTCCTGATCGGCCCGGCTCACCCCGACCGAGGTGGCCACGTTCTCAGCCGTCTGACCCATCTGGATGTAGATGTCGGGAAGGAGCCCGTCCGCACGCGGGTCGCGCCACGTCTCGTTCGTCGCAGCGTAGTGCGCCGTACGTTCCTTCGCCGCGGCGAACAGCGGATTCTGCGTCTCCTCCGGATCGAGCCCGGCGCCGCCGAAGTTCATGTACCGCGACACCGACTCCACGCCGGCAGAGACGAAGACGTCGCCCTCGCCGGCCTTGATCGCGTGGAAGGCCATCCGCGCGGTCTGCACCGACGACGCACAGAACCGGTTCACGGTCGCCGCCGGCACGTCGTCCAGCCCGAGTTGGACGGCGATCCGGCGGGCTACGTTGCCGCCCTGCTCGTCCCGAGGCTCGGCACAGCCGACGTAGATGTCGTCGATGTCGCGTGGATCCAGCGCCGGCACGGAGTTGAGCGCCGCACGGATGGTCGTCGTGGCCAGATCGTCCGGCCGGACGTCGATCAGCGATCCCTTGTAGGCGCGGCCGATGGGTGATCTGGCTGCGGCGACGATGACGGCTTCGGGCATGACGACTCCTTCAGCGGCGAGACGCTCCATGGTCCCGCGAGGGCCTTGGCTACTGGCTGGTAACCCCCACCGTAGCGCCCCTGGACGCGTCAGGTCGTGCGGGCGGCCTCAGCGTCGGGCAGCGGCCGGCGCCGCCGGTTGCGCAGCATCGCCCACCGGCCCCGTGGCCCGCCGCTGCGACCGCCGACTTCGGTGGCTGCGACCTCGGTACCAGCATGGTCGGCGGCGGCGACAGCGGCGATCGACACCGGCAGGATGCTGTCGCCGCGCAGTGCCTCGGGCACGTCGTCTTCGGCGGACCACAGACCCAGCGCACCAGCCAGCGACGGCAGGACGGCAGCAGCGGCGTGCGCGTAGCCCGCTGACGACGGATGAAACCGGTCTTCGCTGAACAGCTCACCGGGCGCGGCGTAGAACTCGGGGCCGAGAATCGAGCCCAGCGAGACGGTGCGGGCCCCGGCCTCCACTGCGGCGACGGTCTGGGCCGCGGCCAACTGCCGACTGGCCCGGCGTGCCAGCCAGCGCAACGGCGGACGGATCGGACGGATGGTGCCGAGGTCGGGGCAGGTGCCGACGACGACGTGGCAACCGGCTGCGCGCAATCGCTCCACGGCCTCGGCGAGCAACCGCACGGCTTCCACGAGCGGTTGCTGGTGGGTGATGTCGTTACCGCCGATGATCACCAGCGCCACGTCGGGATCGGCGTCCAGAGCCTTGTCGACCTGTCCGGCGAGATCGGAGCTCGCGGCCCCGACCTCGGCGACGGTGGTCAGCCGGACCGGCCGGTGCGCGATCTCGGCCAACCCGGTGGCCAGCAGCGCAGCGGGGGTCTCCTCGGGGGAGCTGACGCCGTACCCGGCCGCGGCCGAGTCGCCGATGACGACGAACGAGATCGGCGTGCCCTGCTCGGGACCGTACAAGCCGTCCGCGTCCGGTGGATCGCTGAGCGGAACGCCGTTGATGGTGCGGCGGGCGAATCGGGCCTGGGCGCGGAGCAAGGCGTAGAAGCTGGCGCCGAGCAGGCTGAGACCACCGCCGCCATAGGCGGCCGCCGTAGCGATACGGCGAGCTGAACGAGCGTTGAGCAGGCTGACCACACCCCGACTTTATCCGCTGGCAGTCCCGTGGCCAGGCCAGTACACGCGGTGCCTCTCCAGCGGCTAGTGTCTGCTGCGTGGAGTACTACGAGAACGTCGTCGATCTGATCGGCAACACGCCGCTGGTGCGGCTGGGTACCGTCGGAGCCGGTCTGCCGGCGACGGTCCTGGCGAAGGTCGAATACGTCAATCCCGGCGGCTCGGTCAAAGACCGTATCGCGGTACGGATGGTCGAAGAGGCCGAACGCAGCGGGCTCATCGGTCCGGGCGGAACGATCGTGGAACCCACCAGCGGCAACACCGGCGTCGGGCTGGCATTGGTCGCCCAGCGCAAGGGGTACCGCTGCGTTTTCGTGTGTCCGGACAAGGTCAGTGAGGACAAGCGCAACGTCCTCAAGGCCTACGGCGCTGAAGTGGTGGTCTGCCCGACGGCGGTGCCGCCGGAACACCCTGACTCGTACTACTCCGTCTCCGACCGCCTGGTCACCGAGATCGAGGGTGCATGGAAGCCCGACCAGTACGCCAACCCGGCCAACCCGCAGTCGCATTACGAGTCGACCGGGCCCGAGCTGTGGAAACAGACCGACGGCTCCATCACGCACTTCGTCGCGGGCATCGGCACCGGCGGCACCGTCAGCGGCACCGGGCGATACCTCAAGGAGGCGTCGAACGGGCAGGTGCACGTGGTCGGCGCCGACCCCGAGGGTTCGGTGTACTCCGGCGGGAGCGGGCGTCCCTACCTCGTGGAAGGCGTGGGCGAGGACTTCTGGCCGACGACGTACGACCAGCAGATCTGTGACGAGATCGTCTCGGTCACCGACAAGGACTCGTTCGACATGACGCGCCGGCTCGCCCGCGAAGAGGGCCTGCTGGTGGGTGGCTCGTGCGGGATGGCGGTGGTCGCGGCGCTACGCGTGGCCGAGCGTGCCTCGCCGGGCGACGTGGTCGTCGTGTTGTTGCCCGACGGTGGGCGCGGCTATCTCGGGAAGATCTTCAACGACGAGTGGATGACGGCCTACGGATTCCTGCCTCCGGTCTCCGGCGTCACCGTGGGTGACGTGTTGCACCGCAAGGCGGGGACGATTCCGGCGCTGGTGCACACCCATCCGAACGAGACGGTGGCCGACGCCATCGCCATTCTGCGGGAGTACGGCGTCTCGCAGATGCCGGTCGTGCGTGCGGAGCCGCCGGTCATGGCCGCCGAGGTCGCTGGTGCCGTCGTCGAGCGCGATCTGCTGCAGGCGCTGTTCACCGGTGTTGCCTCGCTCACCGACAGCGTCGAAGAACACATGTCGGCCTCGTTGCCGATGCTCGGCGCGGGCGAAGCCGTATCGGCTGCGGTGGAGAAGCTGCGTTCCAGCGATGCCCTGCTCGTCGTCGACGACGGCAAGCCGGTCGGTGTGGTGACCCGGACCGACCTGCTGGGCCACCTGGCGGGCTGAACCGGGTCGGCCTGAGCGCGGCTAATCGCCGTTCAGTACCAGGGCCGTGGCGCCGCGGATCTCGACGACGTCGACGTGTGATCCGGCCGGATAGACCGAGTAGCCGTCGTACGGGCGCGCCGTCCATACCTCACCGGCCAACCTGACAAAGCCGGAATCCGGTCCGACGCGCTCGACGACGGCGCAGCGCTGCCCCACCAGGGCTGCGACCCCGAAAGTCGCGCCGGTGGGGGTGAGGAAGCGTCGTTTGGCCATCGGGCGGACCACACCCAGCAACGCCACGCTGACGCCGACGGCCACCAGCAGTTGGACGACGAATTCCGCCCCGAGCCCTGCGGCGACGCTGCCGCTGGCGGCGCCGAGGGCCAACATCAGAAAGAAAAAGTCGAGCGTCGTGAGCTCGATGGTGCCCAGCACCAAGGCCGCCGCGGCCCAGCCCAAGACCCAGGCGTTGTCGCTGAACCATTCCCCCAATGACGACATGGACGCATTCTAATGAAGCGGATGAATGCCGCGACCTGCCGCAAATTCGTGCGTTCCGGCTGTCGCCGTCCGCGTCCCTGGTGACGAATTGGCCGGGCGAGCCGTCATTCGTAGGCGTGGACCAGCGCGGTCGCCCCGTCGATCTCGGCCACGCCGACACGGGCACCGGGCTCGAACACCGAGTGGCCGTCGTACGGGCGCGCCGTCCACACCTCGCCGCCGAGCTTCACCAAACCAGAACCGGCCGCGACCTGCTCGATCACGAGCCCTTGGCTCCCGATCAGCGCCGCGCCGCCGACGGCCAGTTCAGGCGCCGACAGCAGGCGGCGTTTGGCGATCGGGCGTACCACGATCAACAAGGCGGCACTGACCAACGAGGCCACGGTGAGCTGGACGAGGAAGCCGCCACCGAGCGCCGCGGTGAGCGCACCGCTGCCAGCGCCCACGGCGAGCATGAGGAAGATGAAATCGAGCGTGGTCAGCTCGACCATGCCGAGCACGAGGGCGGTACCGAGCCAGGCAACCACCCATGCGTGGTCGCCGAGCCAATCCCACAGCGACTGCATGGACGGCATCCTACGGGAATCTGATCATTCGGGCACCTGCATGATCATCGGTTGGCGCGCGGTCAGGCCACGACGTCCACTTCCTGCACAGCTGTGGCTGTCGCGGCGCGGAATGCCGCCGCGATGGTCGGCACCGCCTGCCGGAGCACGTCCGGCGGATGCACGTACGGCACCCGCAGCCGGGTCTCGAAGGCGCCGTCGATGCCGAACCGGGGACCCGCGGCCAGACGGATGCCGTACTGCTCAGCGGTGGAGACCAGCCGGCTCGACGCCGGAGCCCCGATGTCGCACCACAGGACCAGACCCCCGCTCGGCAGGCGAAACGTCCACTGCGGCAGGTGTTCGGCCAGGGCGGCAGCGAGTGCGTCCCGCCGCCGGCGCAGCTCGTCGCGGGTGTGCGTCACGAACTCGTCATAGCGGCGCAGCACCTCGGTGCAGGCGAGCTGTTCGACCACGGGCGAGGAGATGTCGAACGATGCGCGAGCCGCGGCCAGCCTGCGGATGATCGCCTCGTCCCCACGCACCCAGCCGATGCGCATGCCGCCCCAGACCGATTTGCTCACTCCGCCGATCGTCACCGCGGCCTCGGGTGGAAGGTGTTGAGCGAATGGTGCTGGCGCGGAGGCGTCGAGGGCGAGATCCACGTGCGTCTCGTCGATGACGGTGACGGTGCGCGACCGGGTGAGTTCGGCCGCCATCGCCGCGCGTTCTGCTGAACTGGCCAGTAACCCGGTCGGGTTCTGAAAATCGGGGATCAGATAGGCCAGCCGCGGAGCGGATTGGCGCACCGCAGCGGCCAGGGCGTCGACGTCCCAGCCGTCGGCGCGCAGCGGCACCGGAACCGGCCGCGTCGCAGCGCGACGGATGGCGTCGAGCGCGTTCGGGTACGTGGGATGCTCGAAGAGCACCCGGTCGCCGGGATCGGTCAGCACCGACAACACCAGCGAGAATGCGTGCTGCGTCCCGGCCGTCACCAGGATCTGATCCGGTGTGGTCGGCAATCCGCGCGACTGGAACCGGGTCGCGACGGCCGAGCGCAACACGGGGAGGCCGAACAGGTCGTAGCCGGACGTGGGCAGATGACGCGGCAGCTGCTCGAGTGCTTCGGTGAACGCCTCGTGCAGGATGCCGGCGGGTGCCTCCGGTGCGGCGTGCGCGAGGTCGAGGCGTCCGGTGCCTTCGGTGTGGTCCGGACCGAACGGCGCCCACGGCGTGTTCGTCCCTCCGGCCGGGACCGTGGTCCAGGTGCCGGACCCCTGCCTGCTCGCGGCGTATCCCGCGCGACGTAGTGCGTCGTAGGCCGTCGTCACCGTCGTCCGGCTGACCTGGAGCGCAGCGGACAGTTCCCGCTCGGACGGCAATCGAGTCTCGAGCGGCAGCCGGCCGTCGAGCACGAGCAACCGGATGGCGCCGGCCAGCCGAGAGTACGCCGGTCCGGTGCCGCCAGAGACCTGCCAGTCACCGAGGTTGCGGGCCAACTGCTGCCCGTTGATGGAGCGCACTGTGCCACTTTCTCACAAGTGGCTCTCGAATAGCAGGCCAACATAGGCCAGAATCGTCGCTTGTGATGACACGACGACTGGTTCAGCTCTACGGCGGCCTCGTTCTCTATGGCTTCAGCATGGCCCTGATGATCGAATCGAGCCTGGGCCTCGACCCCTGGGACGTGCTGCACGAAGGTCTGGCCAAGCGCCTGCCGGTGTCGTTCGGTGTCGTGGTCATCGCGGTCGGCGCGCTCGTCCTGCTCGCCTGGATCCCGCTGCGCCAACGTCCGGGCCTCGGGACCGTGAGCAACGTCGTCGTCATCGGCCTGGCTGTCGACGCGTCGGCGTACGTCCTCCCGGAACCAGACGCCGTCGCGGTTCGCGCGCTTTTCCTCGTGGCCGGTGTCGTCCTCAACGGCGTCGCGACCGCGGCCTACATCGGCGCCAGGTTCGGGCCGGGTCCCCGGGATGGGCTGATGACCGGCTTGGTGCGAACGACCGGCCAGTCTGTACGTCTGGTGCGCACGACCATCGAGCTGAGCGTGCTCGGAACGGGATGGCTGCTGGGCGGCACGGTAGGTATCGGCACGGTGCTGTACGCCGTTGCGATCGGCCCGCTGGTGCACCTCCTGTTGCCCCGGCTGACCGTGCCGGCGAGCACGACGGGTCCCGCGGACGTTCAGGAGGGCGGGCACGGCGACGGGCGCCCGGCGGGCGTTCGACCGCGGTAACTGATCCGCGTCGATAGCGCTGAGCGGCAGCGAGGACCGGCGGTGGCGCGTCGCAGCCGTGCGGTCGGTTGCGGGCGGGTCGCGTGCGGCGGTCGTGATGATCGTCGTGTGGCGTGGCGCCGATTTCGCCGGTCGTGATGATCGTCGTGCAAGAAAGTGCGCGATATAGCGGCTGGTTCTGCCACGATGATCTTCACGACCGTGATCTTCCCGGCCCGCAGCGGCTGGTTCTGCCACGACGATCTTCACGACCGTGGTTTTCGCGCCCGCAGCGGCGGTTGCTACCACGACGATCTTCACGACCCGCGGCACGTCGCCCCGGTTGGAGCGCAAACGGCGACGCCGAGGACCACGAGGCCCAACCGACCACACGACTCGCCGCACGGCGTCGCGGCACGACGCGTAAGGTCGGTGTCGTGCACGGATTCGAGACGCGAGCGATCCACGCGGGCCAGAAGCCCGACCCGCGGACAGGGGCGGTCATCCCGCCGATCTACGCCACCAGTACCTACGCCCAGGACGGCGTCGGCGGGCTGCGCGAGGGCTTCGAATACAGCCGCACCGGCAACCCGACCAGAGCAGCCCTCGAAGAGTGCATCGCCGCACTCGAGGGTGGCACCCGTGGGCTCGCCTTCGCCTCGGGCATGGCGGCTGAGGACACTCTGCTCCGCGCAGTGCTGAAACCCGGCGACCACATGGTCATCCCGGACGACGCGTACGGCGGGACGTACCGGCTGGTCAGCAAGGTCGTGGAGCGCTGGGGAGTGTCGTGGACAGCCGCGCCGGTCAGCGATGCCGAAGCCGTGCGAGCCGTGGTCACGCCGTCGACGAAGATCATCTGGGTCGAGACGCCGACCAACCCGCTGCTCGGCATCGCCGACATCACTGCGCTGGCGGCTGTGGCCCGTGACGCAGGCGCCCTGCTCGTCGTCGACAACACCTTCGCCACGCCGTACCTGCAGCAGCCCCTGGCCCTGGGGGCCGATGTCGTCGTGCATTCGACGACGAAGTACGCGGGAGGTCACTCCGACGTCGTCGGCGGAGCGCTCGTGGTTGCCGATACGGCGTTGGGTGACGAGCTGGCCTATCACCAGAACACCCTCGGCGCCATCGCCGGACCGTTCGACGCGTGGCTGGTGCTACGTGGGCTCAAGACGCTCGGCGTGCGTATGGACCGGCATTGCGACAACGCCGAACGGGTCGTGGCGCTGCTCCGAGAGCACCCGCGGGTGAGCCAGGTGCTGTACCCCG
>NZ_DAHVSH010000198.1:0-5363 GCF_027324685.1 Haloactinopolyspora sp. | reverse complement strand
GCAACCGTGTCGCGATTCTCCAAGCCACGCCGTGCCCTGCGTGTTTAGCGTGACACGTATGAACGAGAACACGAGGGAATCGAGTCTGGCGGCCCACGGTATCCACACCACGCACGGTGTCCCGAAGGGCAGTACGAGTCTGACACCGTTCATCGCGGTGCCGAACGCTCGCCAAGCGGTGGACTTCTACGGGGACGTGTTCGGCGCGAGCATCGTGGACGTCACCGAGGTCGACGGTGTCGTCGTGCACGCTGTCCTCGATTTCGGCCAGGGACAGTTGCAGGTCGGCGAACCCGTGCCCGCGTACCACCTCGTCCCACCACCGGAAGGCGAGGACGACTGCTACTCCCTGGGCTACTACTGCGCTGATGTCGACGCGGTGACGTCGAAGGCCGAGGCTGCCGGTGCGACCATTCGCGAACCGCTGGCCACGTTCGTCTCCGGCGACCGGTTCGCCAGCATCCGCGATCCGTTCGGGGTGCGGTGGACCATCATGACGCGAGTCGAGGATCTGTCGCCGGAGGAAAGCGCCCGCCGCGTCGCGGAATGGGCCCGCGAGCAGTCGTCAGGTTCGTGAGACACCGATAGCGCCGCCGCACCGTCCGACGTCAGCGGACACCTGGCCGGGTCACTCCGGCCGCCGGCCGAGGAATGCCAGCAGTTGGGCCTGTTCATCGGCGTGCTCGGGCGCCTGCACCTCCGGTCCGAACCAGCCGGGACCGCGCAGTGCGTCGCCGAAGGCCACGGCGTCGGCGTGGACCCGGCGAACCTCGTCCGGATCGATGCGGTCGGGGAGCCCGGCGGCCCGCGCGAGGTCCCAGCCGTGCACGGCCAGGTCGAAGCAGAGGAACGCGTCCACACCCTGGGCGAATGTCGTCGTGCCCATCACGCCGTCGTACTCCGCAGCAGCGATCGCCGGGTCGTCGAGCCCGGCCTGAACGGCGGCGCGGGCAGTACCGAAGGCACCGGCCGCGTCGTCGTCGACGGACGGCGCATCCTGCGGGAGAGATCGGCCGACGAGTTCGAGGAACGTGACGTGGCTGTCGATGACGTGCTGGACGACGTCGCGGGCCGTCCACCCGTCGCACGGTGACGGGCTCGACCACCGCTCGGGCGCCACGGCGGCGACGCGGCCGGCGAAGTCGGCGGCGAGTTTCGCGTAGCGATGTGAGATCTGTTCGTTCATCCCGACAGGCTCCCACGGCCGTCCGCGTGGCCACCCTGGCAACACACCTGGCAACACAAAGTGGCCCGCCCCACCCACAGCAGCGGGCGGGGCGGGCAACGAGGCAGGCTCAGCGCGAACGCATCGCTTCGGGCTCGGGAGCCGACTGAGACGCCACGGTCCGCCGTCTCCGCCAGCGCGACCCGCGCGTGCAGCCGCTGAAGCGGACCCGGCAGCCACCAGTTCCACCGGCCCAGCAGCGTCATGGTCGCGGGCACCAGCAGCATCCGAACGATCGTCGCGTCGATCGCGATCGCGAGCACCAGGCCGAGCCCGATCGCCTTGATCGGAGCGAACCCGCCGAACACGAAGCCGGCGAACACGACCCCGATGACCAGCGCAGCTGCCGTGACGATGCCACCGGTGCGTTGCAGGCCCTCGGCGACAGCCGCCTGCGGGTCCGCGCCGGCGAGCCATCGTTCCCGGATCCGCGACAGTAGGAACACCTCGTAGTCCACCGACAAGCCGAAGGCGATCGCACCCACCAGCACCGGAACCGTCAGGTGCACGTAACCCAGGCCTTCGGTGCCGATGAGCCCGGCGAGATGCCCGCTCTGGAACACCCAGACGACGATGCCGAGCGCAGCGCCGATGCTGAGCAAGTTCGACAGCACGGCCTTGACCGGCAGCAGCACCGAACCGGTGAAGGCGAACAGCAGGAGCATGGTGCCGGCCACGATGATCGCCGCAGCCCATGGAACCCGCTCGGTGAGCATGTCACGGTAGTCGACCATCTGCGCAGCGCTGCCGGTCACCTCGATGTCGAACGACGTCGGCAGGTCCCGGATCGCCAGCACCGTGTCGCGGGCTGCGGCGTCGTCGGCCGAGCTGAGCGGATCGGCGTACAGCGCGGTCAGGCCGGAGCCGAGGTCGTCCACCTCGACCGCACCGATCGCCGGTAGCCCGCTGATCTGCTCACTGAGGCGAGCGATTCCCGGGTCGTCGGCCGGTGCCTGCGCCACTACCTCGATGTCACCGGTCCACTCCACTTCGCTGGGGAAGTGGGTGACGAGCTCGTCCCACATCTGCCGGGTGGCGGTGGACGTCGGAAGCATTCGTGGGTCGCCCTGCGAGATGTGCATGCCGAACACGGGAGCGGCCACCGCCACCAAGGCCGCACCGGTGGTGACCAAGGTGACCACCGGGCGGCGCTGCACCACACGAGCGACCCGGGCGAACACCCCAGCCCCGGTGTCGGCCTTCGCCGGCGAGATCCGCCGGCCGAGCAGGGCGAGCAGCGCGGGCAGCAACGTCAACGCGGCGGCCATGTCCACCAGCACGACGGCGGCACCAGCCAGGCCCATCGAGCGCAGGAACGGGTCGGGGAAGACGACGAGTCCGGCCAGCGCGACAGCCACGGTCAATCCGGAGAACATCACCGTGCGTCCGGCGGATGCGGTGGTCCGGGCGATCGCACCGGGAACGTCAAGCGACGTGCGCCGCTCCTCCCGGAACCGGTTGACCATCAGCAGGGCGTAGTCGACGGCGAGGCCGACGGCCAGCATGGTGGTGATCTGGATCGCGTAGACCGACACGTCGGTGATGGCGCTGAAGGCGTAGAGCACTCCGAAGGTCGCTCCGACGCCGACTCCGGCGATCAGCAGCGGCAGCCCGGCGGCGATCAGCCCGCCGAAGACCACCAGCAACAGGATCAGCACCACCGGCATGCTGAGCATCTCCGCCCGAGCGACGTCCTCTTGGGCCTGGGTGTTGAACTCGGCACCGGACAGCGGCCCGCCGGCCACCGTCACCGACGGCGCGTCGATGGCGTTGAGTTCGTCGGCGGCAGCCTCGGCGGCGGCGTCTTCGTCGTCGTACTCGGGATCGAGGGTGACCTCGATCAGCAAGGCCTCGTTCGTCTCGGCGGACGGCAGAGCTTCGGACACCTCGGCGATGCCGGGCACGGCCCGGGTCCGGTCGAGCGCGTCTGCCACGCTGCGCTGCACGGCGGGATCGTCGACCGGCATGCCGGAGACGATGGCGGTCAGTGTCTCGGCGGTCGGCTCGACCTCGTCGATGCGTTGCGCCGCGTCGTCGGACTCGCTGCCGAGCACCGTGCCGACGTCGGCGACGAGGCGATCGAACACGCCGATGCCGATGCCGAAGCCGGCCGCCACGACGGCCAGCCACGTCACGATGACGATGACGGGCCGCCGCACGGAGAAGCCGGAGATCGTGCGGATCATGACAGCCTCCTTGCGGATCAGAAGAGGAGAACCTGTAACTGGACAGCTGCCATGGTGGTCTGCGGCACCACGTCGGCGGATCGCCGCGAAGAGCGGAGTTGTGCGCCGCTCCTGAGAGCGGTCGGGGTCACTCTCAGGAGTGACCCGGCGGCGCGGTGTCGCCGGGTTGGACCAGGCCGGACTCGTAGGCCAAGACCACCGCCTGCACCCGGTCACGGACGCCGAGTTTGGCGAGCAAACTGCTCACATGTGTCTTCACGGTGTGTTCGGTGACGTAGAGCTGCGCGGCGATCTCGCTGTTTGACAGCCCGCGCGCGACGTGGCGCAGGGTGTCGGTCTCGCGAGCGGTGAGCCGGGTCAACCGGGCGTCGGATCCGGAGCGGTCGACCGATCGGGCACCACGCTCGACGACGTCGGCGATCAGCCGCCGGGTCACCGTCGGGGCCAGCAGCGACTCCCCGGCCGCGACCACCCGAACCGCGGAGACGAGTTCGTCGCGGCGCATGTCCTTGAGCAGGAACCCGCTCGCCCCGGCGCGCAGGGCGTCGTAGACGTACTCGTCGAGGTCGAACGTCGTCAGGACGAGCACCTTGGCGGCGGTGTCGCGGCAGATCACCGAGGTGGCTTCGATGCCGTCGACGTTGGGCATCCGGATGTCCATCAGCACGACGTCCGGCCGCAGCTCGCCGGCAGCCTGGACGGCCTGCGCACCGTCGCTGACCTCGCCCACGACGCTCAGGTCGGGCTGGGCGTTGAGGATCATCGCGAAGCCACCGCGGACGAGTTCCTGATCGTCGGCGATCAGGATGCGGATCATCTGGTCGGCGGGCACGCCTTACTGTAAAGGCAACCAGGCGGTGATACGGAAGCCCGTTCCGTCGGGATTGGCACCGATGTCGAGCTTCCCGCCCAGTGCCGCCACCCGCTCGCGCATCCCGGTGAGGCCGTGCCCGCCCGGCTCGGCGTCGGTGGCGAGCCCGCGGCCGTCGTCGCTGACGGTGACCTCCAGCGCGTCGTCCTGCCAGTCCAGCGTCACGTGAACCGTCTGCGCATGCGCGTGCTTGACGGTGTTGGTGAGCGACTCCTGGACGATCCGGTACACCGTCGCCGCGAAATCGGGCGGAACCGCGGCCCGCTGGCCGTGTTCCTCCAGCGTGACGGCCAGTCCGCTGTCGCGCGCGTGCTCCACCAGCGTGGTCAGGCCGTCGAGGCCGGGCGCGGGTAGCCGCTCGGCCTCCCCGGCGCGCAGAACGCCGAGCGTGCGGCGCAACTGGGCCAGCGATTCGCGGGCGGTGGCGGAGATGGTGTCGAACATCTGCGCCGCTTTGTCCGGGTCGCTGCGCACCGCGACGGGTCCGGCTTCGGCCTGGACCACCACCAGCCCCATCGAGTGGGCCAGGATGTCGTGCATCTCGCGCGCGATGCGCTGACGTTCTCTCGTTGCGGCAGCTTCATGCTGCTCGGTCAGGCGCCGCGCTCGTTCTTCGAGCATCTCGATCCGGTCGCGTCGAGCTCGCACGGAGGTGCCCAGCGCATACGCCATGCCGAACGTGATACCGATCATGCCCAGGTTGAGGACGTCTTCGGCCGGGATCAGGATCGACAGGGAGACGCCCAGGATCGTCCCGGCGACCGCGATCAACCGGAGCAGCGGCGGGCACAGCGCGGCGAACGTGTACGTCGCCACCAGTTGTGCGGCTGGAATGTTGCCCAGCATGTCCACGATCGCCAGCCACGTCGTGCTGATGCCGGTGATGAAGGTGACCAGGAACGGGTAACGGCGCCGCCACAGCAACGGTGCCGCATTGACCGTCGCCAGCAGCGGGACCGCCCAGCTCAGCCTCCCCTCGATACCGATCTGGCCGACGATGTAAGCGGCGCACAGCACGGCGATGGCGGCATCCACTGCGTGTGGTGGCAGCTCGCGGACCCACTGCGCGACCCGCTGCGCC
>NZ_DAHVSH010000175.1:0-66854 GCF_027324685.1 Haloactinopolyspora sp. | reverse complement strand
CTCGGGGTGTTGATGAACACGCGTGGGCTCACCGAGTTGGTCATTCTCAACGTCGGGATCCAGCGCGGCATCATCAACGGCGAAATGTTCACCATGATGGTCATCATGGCGTTGGTCACCACCGCGATGGCTGGGCCATTGTTGCGGGTGCTCCGCGTTGTTCCGCGTCCTGACGAAAACGTGCTCGTGCACGATCAACGCGCGTAGCCGCCGACTGCCGCCGAAGCCAGCTCACCGAAAGGGAATCTCATGCCCAGTACCTTGATTGTGGCTCGAATGCAGCAGGAATCCCAGCACGACGTGGCGAAGATATTCGAGGAGTTCGACCGAACCGAGATGCCGCACTTGATGGGTACCAGCCGGCGGCAGCTGTTCACATTTCACGGCCTCTACTTCCATATACAGGATTTCGATTCCGACCGCGGTGGGGCAGCGATCGAGGAGACGAAGAACCACCCGCTGTTCGTTCAGGTGAGCACCGACCTGAAGCCGTTCATCACCGCTTACGACCCGCAGACCTGGCGTTCGCCGGCCGATGCGATGGCGACGCCCTTCTACTACTGGACGAAATCCTCATAGCGCGGGGCGAAGGAGTATCCACATGGAACGGCGAGTAGTGATCACCGGCATCGGAGTCATTGCTCCGGGGGCCATCGGGACCAAGGAGTTCTGGGCGCTGTTGAGCGAGGGCCGGACCGCGACCCGCACGATCACGTTCTTCGATCCGAGCCCGTTCCGCTCGCGGGTCGCCGCTGAGGCCGACTTCGATCCGGACCTCCACGGCCTCAGTCCCCAGGAGTCGCGCCGGATGGATCGGGCGGCGCAGTTCGCCGTGGTCGCGGCGCGCGAGGCGCTGATGGACAGCGAGCTCGAGCTTGATCTGTCGATGGATCCCCACCGCACCGGCGTGACCGTGGGCAGCGCCGTCGGCGCGACGATGGGGCTGGATCGCGAGTACCGGGTCGTCAGTGACGGCGGACGGCTCGACGTCGTCGATCACACCTACGCTGTGCCCCACCTCTACGACTATTTCGTCCCGAGCTCGTTCGCGGGTGAGGTCGCCCGGTCGGTGGCCGCCGAGGGGCCGGCGACGGTGATATCCACCGGCTGTACATCGGGGCTGGACTCCGTCGGGTACGCCGCCGAGGTGATCCGCGAGGGCAGCGCGGACGTCATGATCGCCGGGGCATCGGACGCGCCCATCTCGCCGATCACGGTCGCATGCTTCGACGCGATCAAGGCGACCACGCCACGGCACGACGATCCCGCGCGCGCCTCCAGGCCGTTCGACCGCACGCGGAACGGATTCGTCCTGGGCGAGGGGGCGGCGATGTTCGTCCTCGAAGAGTACGAACGGGCCAAGGCCCGCGGTGCACACCCGTACGCCGAGATCGCCGGGTTCGCGACCAGGTGCAATGCCTTTCACATGACGGGGCTGCAGCCGGACGGACGCGAGATGGCCGAAGCGATCCGGGCAGCTCTCGGCCAGGCGCGCGTCGCGTCGAACCAGATCGACTACATCAACGCCCACGGCTCGGGCACCAAGCAGAACGACCGGCACGAGACGGCGGCGTTCAAAGCCAGCCTGGGCTCCGACGCCTACCGGACCCCGGTGAGCTCCATCAAATCGATGGTCGGTCACTCCCTGGGGGCCATCGGCTCGATCGAGATCGCCGCGTCGGCGCTGGCGATCGAGCACAACCTCGTTCCGCCGACAGCGAATCTGCACGAACCCGATCCGGAATGCGACTTGGACTACGTGCCGAACGAATCCCGCACGTGGCCGACGGACATGGTGCTCACCGTCGGCAGCGGGTTCGGCGGTTTCCAGAGCGCGATGGTGTTGGGCAGGGTCACGTGAGTGCCACGGCGGTGGTGACCGGGATCGGTGTCGTGGCGCCGACGGGGCTGGGCGCGGCCGAACATTGGACGGCTACGTGCCGGGGGACGAACCGCATCGCCCCGATCACCAGGTTCGATGCGTCCGGCTACCCGGCTCGCCTGGCCGGCGAGGTGGCGGGGTTCGTCGCCGAGGAACACCTGCCGAGCCGGCTGATCCCGCAGACCGACCACATGACGCGCATGGCGATCGTCGCGGCGGACTGGGCGCTCGAGGACGCCGGGATACGCCCGGAAGACTGGCCCGAGTTCGGGATGGGGGTCGTGACGTCGAGTTCGTCCGGCGGGTTCGAATTCGGCCAGCGCGAGCTGCAGAACCTGTGGAGCAAGGGCGGGCAGTTCGTCAGTGCCTACCAGTCCTTCGCCTGGTTCTATGCGGTGAACTCCGGGCAGATCTCCATCCGGCACGGTATGCGCGGACCCAGCAGCGTCGTCGTGTCCGGGGAGTCCGGGGGACTGGACGCGATCGCGCAGGCGCGCCGGCTCGTGCGCCGCGGTGGGCAGGTGATGATCGCCGGCGGTGTCGACGCCTCGATCTGCCCGTGGGGCTGGGTGGCCCAGCTCGCCGGCGGCCGAGTGAGCACCTGCCCGGACCCGCAGCTGGCCTATCGCCCCTTCGACGCCGACGCGGGCGGGCACGTGCCCGGTGAAGGCGGCGCCCTGCTCGTGGTCGAGGACGCGGACAGCGCGCGCCGACGCGGTGCGCACGTCTACGCCGAGATCGCCGGTCATGCGGCGACGTTCGACCCGGCGCCGGAATCCGGGCGCGAGCCGGGACTGCGCCGCGCGATCGAGTTGGCCTTGGGCGATGCCGGAATGCAACCGCAGGACATCGACGTCGTGTTCGCTGACGCAGCTGCCGTTCCCCAGCTGGACCAGGTGGAGGCAGGCGCCATCCGGGCGGTTTTCGGGCCGCGAGGTGTTCCGGTCACCGCACCGAAGACCATGACCGGGCGGCTGCTGTCCGGCGCGGCGTCGCTCGACGTGGCGACCGCCCTGTTGTCGATCCGGGATCAACGAGTGCCGCCGACCACCAACATCAGCGCTGCTGCGGACGCCGACCTCGACCTCGTGCTCGCCGAGCCGCGGCACGGCGCCGTCGATGCGGCCCTGATCCTCGCTCGCAGCTACGGCGGGTTCAACTCCGCGCTGGTCGTACGCCGGCACACAGAAGGGAAACCGTGATGACGATTCACGAGACCACCATCGACGACCTCAAGACCGTGTTGCGCGAGGTCGCAGGCCAGGCCGAGAACGTCGACCTCGACGGCGAGATCCTCGATCTGACCTTCGACGAGCTGGGCTACGACTCGCTGGCGCTGCTCGAGGCCGGTGCCCGGCTCGAGCGCGAGATCGGGATCGCGCTGGACGACTCCACGCTCAACGACGTCCAGACGCCCCGCGAACTCCTCGCTGCCGTCAACGAAAAGCTCGTCGCTCGCTAGACAGGTCGGAGGAACACGCATGTCACGCACACCACAACGAATCGCCGCTGTCACCGGGGCGACGAGCGGAATCGGACTGGCCGTCACCAGGAGGCTCGCCGAGCAGGGACACCGGGTGTACATCTGTGCCCGTACCGCCAGCGCCGTCGAGCTCACGGTGAAGGAACTACGCAAGGACGGACTCGACGTCGCCGGCAGCGCCTGCGACGTCACCGACCCGCAGGACATCGCCACGTTCGTCCGCTCGGCGGTGGACCGCTACGGGCCGATCGAGGTGCTGGTCAACAACGCCGGCCGCAGTGGCGGCGGGGTCACCGCCGACATCGACGACGATCTGTGGTCCGCGGTCATCGACACCAATCTCAACAGCGTGTTCCGGATGACCCGGGAGGTCCTCAACACCGGCGGCATGCGGCAGCTGAACCGTGGACGGATCGTCAACATCGCCTCCACCGCCGGTAAGCAAGGCGTGGTGCTGGGTGCGCCGTACTCGGCGTCCAAGCACGGCGTCGTCGGATTCACCAAGGCACTGGGCAATGAGCTGGCCCCGACCGGGATCACGGTGAACGCGGTCTGCCCGGGCTATGTGGAGACGCCGATGGCACAACGGGTCCGGCAGGGCTACGCGGGTGTCTGGAACACCTCGGAGGACGAGGTGTTGGCGAAGTTCCAGGCGAAGATCCCGCTCGGGCGGTACTCGACGCCGGACGAGGTCGCAGGCCTCGTCGGCTACCTGGTCACCGACACCGCTGCCTCCATCACCGCACAGGCGATCAACGTCTGCGGTGGCCTGGGCAACTTCTGAAGGAGGGTGGACATGGCATCGCAGCAGCACCGCGAGGTGGAGCACGAGATCACGGTGGCCGCTCCCGCACCGGCTGTCTACGAACTCATCGCGGCCGTGGAGAACTGGCCGCGGATCTTCCCGCCCACGGTCTACGTCGAACAGGTCGAGCGCTCCGCGCGGGACGAACGGATCCACATCTGGGCCACGGCCAACGGTGAGGTCAAGGACTGGACGTCGCGCCGGATCCTCGACCCCGGTGGATTGCGGATCGACTTCCGCCAGGAGGTCTCGGCACCACCCGTGGCGTCCATGGGCGGGGCGTGGGTGATCGAAGCGCTGTCCAAGGACGAATCCCGGGTGCGGCTGCTCCACGATTACCGGGCGGTGAACGACGATCCGGACAGCCTGGCCTGGATCGACCGGGCGGTGGACCAGAACAGTCGTTCCGAACTGGCGGCTCTGCGCACGAACGTGGAGCTGGCCGTCGGTGACGGCGCCGATCTCGTCATGTCGTTCGAAGACTCGATCCGGGTCGACGCCGCGGCGAAGGACATGTACGACTTCGTGAACGAAGCCGGGCTCTGGACCGAGCGGCTGGCGCACGTGTCGTGGGTCTCGCTGGTCGAGAAGACGCCCGGGGTGCAGATCCTGGCCATGGACACCCAGACCAAGGACGGCGGCACGCACCGGACCGAGTCGGTGCGGGTGTGCTTCCCCCACCACCGGATCGTCTACAAGCAGACGACCCTGCCGGCCCTGATGACCCTGCACACCGGAGTGTGGCGGTTCGAGGAGGACGACGCGGGCGTGCTGGCGACCTCGCAGCACACCGTGGCGATCAACGAGGCGAACATCGCCACGGTGCTGGGCGAGGACGCCGGGGCGCCGCAGGCGCGGGAGTTCGTGCGCAACGCCCTCGGCGCGAACAGCCGGGCCACGCTGGGGTACGCGCGAGAGTACGCCGAAAGCCGGCGCTGACATGGACACCGACGTCATCGTCGTCGGTGCCGGACCCGTCGGGTTGATGCTCGCCGGGGAGTTGCGCCTCGGCGGGGCCGACGTCGTGGTCCTGGAACGCCTGGCCCGCCCGACGACCGAGTCGCGCGCATCCACCCTGCACGCGCGGACCATGGAACTGCTCGACCAGCGCGGACTGCTGGAGACGCTGGGCACTCCGCCGCACGAGCCCCGCGGTCACTTCGGCGGACTCCCGCTCGATCTGGGGACGCAGAACTCCCGCTTCGCCGGGCAGTGGAAGGTGGCCCAGACCCGCCTGGAGGCCCTGCTGGGCGAGTGGGCGACCGGGCAAGGCGCGCGAATCCTGCGCGAGCACACGCTCACGTCGCTGACCGCCGCCGACGATCAGGTGACGGCCGGCGTCGAGACACCGTCAGGCCCGGTCACCATCCGGGCCGCGTATCTGGTCGGCTGTGACGGCGACCAGAGCACGGTGCGTCAGGTGGGCGGGTTCGACTTTCCGGGGACGCCGGCCACGCGCGAACTGCTGCGCTGCGACATGACCGGGGCCGACGTCGCCGATCGCCGGTTCGAACGCTACCCGGACGGGCTCGCGACGGCGGTGACCCACGACGGACTGACCCGTCTCATGGTGCACCAGTTCGATCGAGTGCCGAACCCGTCCCGCAAGCCGGACTTCGACGACGTGGTCGAGGCCTGGAAACGAGTGACCGGCGAGGACATCGGGGCCGCCACGCCGGTCTGGATCAACGCACTCAGCGATGCGAGTCACCTGGCGGCGCAGTACCGGCGAGGCCGAGTCCTGCTCGCCGGAGACGCAGCACATCGGCAGCTGCCGGTCGGGGGACAAGCGGTCAACCTGGGCGTTCACGACGCAGTGAATCTCGGCTGGAAATTGGCCGCACAGGTAGCCGGCTGGGCTCCGGCCAGGCTGCTCGACACCTATCACGACGAGCGGCATGCGGTCGGCCGGCGGGTCCTGGACAACATCGAAGCCCAGACCCGTCTGCTTCTCGGTGCGGACGTCGAGGGCCTGCGGAGCACCTTCGGTGAGCTCATCGGCCTCACCGCGGTGCAAGCCCGGCTCGCCGACATGATCGGCGGGCTGGACGTGCGCTACCGACCCGGTGACCATCCGCTGGTCGGGGCGCACATTCCGCATCTCGCGCTCGCCAGCGAGCGCGGTCGGACCAGCACCACCCAACTGCTGCGAGCCGGGCGCGCAGTCGTGCTGGAACTGTCCGGGCAACCGCGGCGCTGGGCCGAGGTTGCCCGGACAGCGGCCGGGCAGCGGGGCCGGGTGGAGTGCGTGCGCGCGACGTTGCGTGCGGCCGCGTTCACCCGGCCGCACGCAAGCGCCCTGCAGGACGTACGCACGCTCGTCCTGCGCCCGGACGGCCACGTGGCCTGGGCCGGCGATCGCTCGAGTGCTGCTCGGCCGGCGCTGGCCAGCTGGTTCGGCCCACCGGAATGACATCCCTTTTCACATGACAGACGACGACACAGGTGAGTCCGTGAGCGCGCGTTGTTAAGGAGTTGGCAGTCATGAACAGTCGGGTACGGTCGGTTGAGACGGACGAGCAGTCCGGACCGGTCCAGCAGTGTGACGTGGTGATCCTGGGGTCCGGCCTCGCCGGCTCGGTCAGTGCCTTGTGTCTGGCCAGCCAAGGCGTGAGCGTCGCGCTCGTCGATGCGGGCCAGCATCCACGCTTCGCCATCGGGGAGTCCATGACTCCTCAGCTGATCGAGTGGTTGCAGATCCTGCGGGCGCGTTTCGACGTGCCGGAGCTGGAGCATCTGTTCGACGTCAAGGCCACGATGAAGCACATCGGCCCGCACCACGGGCGCAAGCAGAGCTTCGGTTTCATCCGCCAGGTTCCCGGCCAGGAGCCGGACCCGCGCGAAGCCACGATGTTCGTGATCCCGAAGATCCTGACCGAGGCGAGTCACCTGTTCCGGCAGGAGACCGACCAGTACTACTTCGGTGTTGCCGCGAAGTACGGCTGCATCACTCGGCAGAACTGGCGCGCCGTCGACCTGGACTTCGACGACGACGGTGTGACCGTGACCGGGCAGAACGGTGAGATCTTCCGAGGCAAGTACCTGATCGACGCCAGTGGCGTCCGTTCGCCGCTGGCGGAGAAGTTCGGCCTGCGCGAGCAGCCGGCCCGGTTCAAGCATCATTCCCGGTCGCTGTTCACCCACTACATCGGGATCAAGCCCTACGACGACGTGTCGCACCACCCGCGGAGTCTGCGTCCACCGGCACCCTGGCACGGCGGGACGCTGCACCACCTGATCGAGCGCGGCTGGTTCTGGATCATCCCGTTCGACAACATCAAGGGTTCGACGAACCAGCTGTGCAGTGTCGGGCTGACCTTCGACGAGCGGCTCTACCCGAAGCCGAAGGACATGACCCCTGACGAGGAGTTCAACCACTACCTGAACATGTACCCGGCGGTGAAGCGGCAGTTCGAAGGCGCCCACCGGGTTCGGGAATGGGTGTCCACCGACCGGCTGCAGTACTCGTCGTCGAAGTCCGTCGGGTACCGGTGGTGCCTGATGTCACATGCGGCCGGGTTCATCGACCCGCTGTTCTCCCGGGGCTTGTCCAACACGTTCGAAGTCGTCTACGCACTGGTCAGCCGGCTGGTGGAGGCGCTGAAGGACGACGACTTCTCCGAGGAGCGCTTCGAGTACGTCGGCGAGCTCGAACGAGGGCTGCTCCATTACAACGACGAACTGGTCAACAGCTCGTTCATCTCGTTCAACCATTTCCGGTTGTGGAACGCGGTGTTCCGAGTCTGGGCGGCGTTCTTGACGCCGGGCGTGCTGCGGCTGAGCCGGGCCCGGCTGAACTACGCCCTCGACGAGGATGAGCGGCATTTCAGGGCGTTGGAGGAGACCGCCTATCCAGGGCTGTGGTGGCCGGAGAGCACCGAGACCAAGCAGATCCTGGAGATCACCGCGGAGACGTGTGAGAAGTACGAGGTCGGGGAGCTTTCCGGCGACGAAGCCGCCGACATCATCTTCGGGATGCTGAACAACTCCGACCTGGTGAACCCGGTGTTCGGGTGGAAGGACCCGGAAGACACCAGGTTCGTCCTGCCGACCACGTCGATGATGGCGAAGTTCATGTACTGGGCCAACGTCAAGGCGCCCGGTGAGATGCGCGAACTCGGTCGCACGTTCCTGGGCGGCATCGTCCGCGCCGGGATTCGCGGCAAGAAGGTCCTCTGAACAACTCAGCTAGGTGCGGGAGGAGACAGCGACGATGACTGAGACGACATCGACCAAGACCGAATCGCCGGCGACGCCGCCGAAGAAGAACGGAGCGCGATCGGGCGGGACGGCGAAGCGGGTGGCCAAACCGGCCGCGCCGAAGAAGCCCGAGCCGGCCGCGCCGCAAGCGCCGGCCGAGTGGGGGCCGTCGTCGGACATGGAGCCGGCGGTCGGCTGGTCACCGGCCGAGGACTGGACGACCGCCGAGACCGACTCACTCACCTCGTGGTCCACGACCAAGCCGCAGCTCAACGCCGGCCGGCTGATGCGGGCGTTCGTGCGCGTCAACGTGTACCTGTACTCGAAACCGCCGACCCGGGTGAGCAAGACGATCAACAAGCTCGGGGTGCGGTTCAACGTCTTCGCCTATCAACGTTCGCGTGGGCGCATCATGGGTCGCTTCGGCGACCTCGAGGCGCTCCTGCTCACCACGACCGGGCGCAAGACCGGCAAGCCTCGCACCATCCCGCTGGGCTACGTCTTCGATCGCGGCCGGTTCATCGTGGTGGCCGTGCCGGGGCACTTCGACATCCCCGGTGGGCCCAAGGCCCTCGACCCGGCCTGGTACCGCAACCTTCAGGCCAACCCGCAGGCGAAGATCAACATCGGGCCCGAGGTCATCGAGGTCACGGCCGCCACGGCCACCGGCGCCGACCACGACCGCTACTGGCGGCAGTTCACCACCGCTTACCCGTTCATCGGTGAGTTCTTCAAGCGCGCGAACCGGCCGCCGCCCGTGGTGGTGCTCACGCCGAACGACCTCGAGCTGGACGCCGCGGGAACGAACTGAACACGAAGGGACGACACATGGGAAAGTTCAGCGGTAAGACCGCCCTGGTCACCGGGTCCAGCCGTGGCATCGGCCGGGGCATCGCCGAACGGCTCGGCGGGCACGGCTGCCGGGTCGCCGTGCACTATCGCAGTGACGAACACAGCGCGAAGGAAGCCGTGGCCGCCATCGAGTCCGCCGGCGGCGAGGCCTTCGCCATCCAGGCCGAGCTCGGCGTCGCCGGGGACGCCGAGACGTTGTGGGAGGCCTTCGATCGCCACGCCGACGGGCTGGACATCCTGGTCAACAACACCGGGGTGGAACCGGCGGAGTTCGGGATCGAGGCCACGACCCCCGAGGGGTTCGACGCCGTGGTCGCGGGCAACCTCAAGGCCGCATTCTTCGTCACCAAGCACGGCCTGACCCGCCTGCGCGACGGCGGCCGCATCGTCAACATCTCCTCCGGACTCGCGCGACGTGCGGCCGCCCAACCCGAGTACGTCACGTACGCGATGGCCAAGAGCGGCCTGGACACGCTGACGGTGGCCCTGGCCAAGCAGTTGGGGTCCCGTGGCATCACGGTCAACGCCGTGGCTCCAGGTCTCGTGGACACCGAGACCACCAGGATGAAGCTCATCGACGAGCAAGCCCGGCAATTCGCGGCCTCGATGCACGTGCTCGGCCGCATCGGTCGTCCCGACGACATCGCCGCGGCGGTCGAGTTCCTGGCCTCGGACGACGGCGGTTGGGTCACCGGCCAGTGGCTGGAGGCCTCGGGTGGACTGCTGCTGTAACGGCGGGCATGTCACACTCCGGGCGCCCTCGGCCCTCTCATACGCACGAGGCTGAGACCTTCGGCCCCGGAGTGTTGGACGGCGACGACCGTGACGGCCGCAGCAGGCCCACGGAGAGGAGATTCCGGTGTTGAGCAAGTGGCACGGCAACCCGTGGGCCATCATCGCGACCCTGTGCCTCGGGTACTTCATGACGTTGATGGATCTGACGATCGTCAACATCGCGATCCCGCGGATGACCGACGATCTGAACGCCTCTCTCGATCAGATCCTGTGGGTGTTCAACGCGTACGCGCTGTGCCTGGCCGTCCTGCTGATCACGGCGGGACGGCTGGGTGACTTGCGGGGGAAGAAGAACGTCTTCCTCGTCGGCGTCGTGGTGTTCACCGTGGCCAGCCTCGCCTGCGGACTCGCCCAGGACCCGAACCAGCTGATCGCCTTCCGTGCGGTGCAAGGCGTGGGAGCCGCGCTGCTGGCGCCGCAGACCTTGGCGATCATCGCCGATGTCTTCCCGGCGTCCAAGCGCGGCGTTGCGCTCGGGATCTGGGGAGCCGTCGCCGGCCTGTCCGCCATCGCGGGGCCGACGGTCGGTGGCTTTTTGACCAGCGCACTCGACTGGCGATGGGTCTTCTTCATCAACATTCCCATCGGGATCGCGGTCGTCGTCCTGGCCGCCTTGGTGATCCCGGCCTCGCAACAACGAATCGAGTACCGCCTCGACATCACCGGGGTCATGATCGCCTCGACCTCGCTGTTCTGCCTGGCTTTCGCGTTGATCCAAGGCGAGCGCTACGACTGGAACGGCTGGATCTGGGCCCTGCTCGCCGCGAGCGCCGTGACCCTGGTGATCTTCCTTCGCCAGCAGCGCGGCGTTCAGGACAAGGATCCGCTCATTCCGTTCACGTTGTTCCGCGACCGCGCGTTCTCCATCGCGAACTTCGTCGCGATCGCCGTGTCGTTCGGCGCGATCGGCCTGTTCCTGCCGATGACGATCTACTTCCAGTCGGTGCTGGGCTTCAGCGCCCTGAAGACCGGACTCGTCTTGCTGCCGATGGCTGCCGGCGGGCTCATCATGGCCGTCCCGGCCGGGGTCCTGTCGGAGCGGTTCGGCGGAAAATGGGTGCTGATCGGCGGGCTCGTGACGTTCGGTGCGGGCATGGCCTGGCTCGTGCCGGTCGCGCAGACCGATGCGAGCTGGACCGCGTTCGTTGCGCCGTTGTTCGTGATCGGACTCGGGTCGGGGTGCAGCTTCACGCCGATGGCCTCGGAGATCATGCGCAACGTACCGCCGAAGTTGAACGGTGCTGCCTCAGGTGTCAACAACGCCATGCGCAACGTCGGGGCGGTGCTCGCGGGTGCGGTGACCGGGGCGGTTCTCCAGACGCAACTGGTCTCCTCGCTGACCGAGCAGGCGCAACAGCGTGCCTCGCAGCTGCCCGACGAGTACCGCGACGGGTTCGTCGATGGCCTGTCCGGCGTGGATGCCGGTGGGTTGAGCGTCGGAACCACGCAGGCGGCACCGGCGCAGCTACCCGACGGGTTGCCCGACAGCGTCGTGCAGGACATGCAGAGCCTGGCCGCGCAGGTCTTCAGCAACGGCTACATCGAGGCGTTGGCGCCGACGCTGCTGGTCTGCGTTGGTGCGCTGGTCGTCGGCGCGCTGGCCTGCCTGGGCCTGAAGAGCCACACCGAGCCGGTGGCCAATCCGTTCGGGTTACCGGTCGACGACGACGCCGAGGAGTTGGCCGCGCTGGACGAACGCGCCTGACACATTCACCACCGGTGAGCTGCCGGGTTTCGCTCGATTCGATCGAGCGGAGTCCGGCAGTTTCGTTCTGCCGCACCGTGGGAGGAGGGATTCTCTTGAGTGCCCTGAACACCGGTGGCGCGCTCATGGACATCGTGAGCTTCGCCATCAAGGTGAGAAAAGCCAAAGGCTCCACCGACCGGCTGGACCACATCGACGTCTTCGTCGGGCTGGCCGGCGTGCTGTCCGTGCTCGCCAGACGGCGGCGGCAGCGCAACGTCATCGCTTGATTCACCCGCCTTCGTTCGAACGATCACGAAAGGACCGACCATGAAGATCGAGGAACTGGATCCCACCACGCCTCTCATGGCGCAGCTTCAACAGAAGACCGGGCCCATCACGCTGATCAACACCGTGACCGTGCCCCGCGAGATGCGCGAGAAGTTCTTGGAGACCTGGCGCGAGGACGCGTCGTTCATGAAGGCCCAGCCCGGGTTCATCTCCACGCAGCTGCACCAGGGCACCGCCGACAGCCAAGTCATGGTCAACGTCGCGGTCTGGGAGTCCTCAGAAGCGCTGTTCCGCGCGTTCTCCGACCCTGAGTTCCAGAAGGCGAGCAGCAAATACCCCGAGGGGATCGTCGCGTACCCGCACGTGTTCGAAAAGGTCGCCGTCGAAGGCCTGTGCGTGGCCTGACGGCGACCCCGCCGGCCATGTTGGAAGATTCCGAGGTGACATGTCATGACGACGCCGTCGACCATTGCGGAGTCCATGCTCGCGCGCGAGCGTGACAGCCTCGACCTCGCCGAGTTCGATCGCGAGATCGAAGAGTCCAAAGGGCACATCTACACCCACGCCGAACGCGTACCGCTGGCCAAGCTGAACGACTGGTACGAAGAGCCTGACAGCGGCTGGCTGCGGCATCGCAGCGGAAAGTTCTTCTCCATCGAGGGGCTGCGATTCAGTCTCCCCGAGGCCCCGGTCTCCGCCTGGTGCCAACCCATCATCAACCAGCCGGAGACCGGGATCCTGGGGATTCTGGTGAAAGAAATCGATGGCATCGTGCACTGCTTGATGCAGTTGAAAGACGAGCCGGGAAACTGCAACGGCGTCCAGTTGTCGCCCACCGTCCAGGCGACGCGAAGCAACTTCACCGGTGTGCACGGCGGGCGTTCGGTTCCTTATCTCGAGTACTTTCGCGAAGTGCGCACGGACCAGGTGTTGGCCGATGTGCGCCAGTCGGAGCAGGGCGCCTGGTTCTTGCGGAAGCGAAACCGCAACATGATCGTCTCGACGATGGACGAGATTCCCTCGCGAGACGGTTTCCGGTGGCTCAGCGTGGGGCACGTGCTGTGGCTGCTGCGCCAGCCCGATCTGGTGAACATGGACAGCCGGACGGTCTTGTCGGTCCTGCCGTTCGCTGTCGACGCCGGCCGCACGGGCAGCGCCGCCGGTGACCCGTTCACGAGTGCGCTGGTGAGCTCGTGCGACGCGAGGGCTCGGACTCGTCATGCCGATCGTCAGATCCAATCGTGGATCAGCGAAGGTCGAAGCAAGAACGACGCCACCGTCGAACCGGTCCCGATGGATGCGCTGACGCGATGGCGTCGCAGCGCGGAAAGCATTCAGCACGATACGGGTCAGTTCTTCGAAGTCATCGGGGTGCGGGTGGAATCAGCCGGCCGAGAGGTGGGGCAGTGGACCCAGCCGATGCTGGCGACGAAGGAAGACGGCCTGATCGGGCTGCTGGTCACCACGATCGACGGGGTGCTGCACGTCCTGATGAACCTACGCGCCGAACCCGGCTTGGTCGACGTGGCCGAATTGGCCCCGACGGTGCAATGCACTCCGGGAAACTACGAACACCTGCCACCGTCCGCACGGCCGGTGTTTCTCGAAGAGTTCTTGACCGCAAAGCCGGAGGCGATTCGGTTCGACAGTGTCCTGTCCGACGAGGGCGGGCGCTTCTACCGCGTTCGCAACCGGCATCTCATCGTCGAGACCGACACCGTGTATCAGCATCCTGATTACCGCTGGATGGCGGTGCATCAGTTACGAGATCTGCTCCGGCATTCACATTACCTCAATGTGCAGGCCCGCAGCATCTTGGTGTGCCTGTACAGCTTGCTCGTCGATCGAGCGTGAACATCACTTCGTCATCTTTCTCATCGAGGGGGGATTGTCCATGACGGACGCGACCCTGAACAAGAGCAAACTACCTTCGCTGACCGGGTACCGATTCCTACTGGCCTTTGCGGTGTTGGTGGGTCACGTGGTGTTCGTGTCCGGCATCTTTCCCATGGGCCATGCCGTCCTGGAAGGCATCGACTATTCGAAGGTCCTGGCCGCCGGCGCGGTGTCGTCGTTCTTCGTGCTCAGCGGATTCATCCTCACCTGGACCAGGCGCGCGGACGACACCGCTCGACGATTCTGGCGGCGCAGGGTCGTCAAGATCTTCCCGAACCACGTCGTGACCCTCGTGCTGATGACCGCCCTGATGCTCGCGACCACGGCAGCCACGATGCTGCCCGTGGGCGAGCCGACACCAGGCGGGACGGTGGCGAACCTCTTCCTCGTGCATTCGTGGGTTCCCGACACCGGCCTGATCAGTAGCGGAACCGGGGTCACGTGGTCGCTGGTGGCGGAGATGTTCTTCTACCTGAGCTTCCCGTTCATCATCGCGCCGTTGTGCGCGGTGGCCCAGAAGCATCTCTGGCCAGTGCTGGCCGTGGTCATGGCCGCGATCGTCACCGTGCCGGGGGTCGTGGCGTTGGCCGGTCCCGGGGACACGGTCGTGCCATGGATGTCGTTGTCGGTGGAGACCTGGTGGTTGATCTACTTCTTCCCGCCGGTGCGTGCGCTGGAGTTCGTCTTGGGCATTCTGCTCGCCCGGGCGGTGCTGTCACACCGGTGGCCCATCGCGCATCCGTTCTGGCCGGTCATGGCTCTCCTGGCGGTCTTCGTCGCCACACCGGTGCTCCCGGATGCCTATCTGTGGGGTGCGGCGACCTGTGTGCCGGCGGCTGCCGTGATCGCCACGCTCGCACGCCGTGACGTGGAGCACGGCGTGTCCGGATGGCTGGCCACGCCGGTCATGATGCGCCTGGGTGAGGCGTCGTATGCGCTGTACCTGGTGCACATCCCGGTGACGTTCGCACTGCTCCAGCTGCTCGGACCCGCCCGGGTGTACACCACGACGACGGCCACGTTGGTCGTCCTCGCCGCCATGGCCGCCTCGATCGTGGCCTCGCTGCTGCTCTGGCGGCTGGTCGAGGTGCCCATGATGCGCCGATTCGCTCGGCCGCGGCGGTCCACGGCGGCCGAGCCGACCATCCAACCCGTGGGAGGTTGATCGCCATGTCCGGTAGGGCCGATGGAGCCGCGGACGACGCCAGGCCGTTGATCACCGTGCTCGGTGCGACCGGCTTCATCGGCTCCGCCGTGGTCGCTCGACTCGCGCGGCGTGATGTCCGGCTGCGGGCGGTGGCTCGTCGAGAGGCCGCTGTTCCGGTTGCGGAGGCGGCCGACATCGAGTCGGTGTCAGCCGACCTGACCGATCGCGAAGCCCTCGCCGCCGCGGTGAAGGGCTCCGACGTGGTCATCCACCTGGTGCTGTGCGACGGCGGCTGGCGGGCCGCGGCCGAGCCGGGCGCGCGGCGGGTGAACGTCGGCGTGATGCGTGATCTGATCGACGTGCTCCGATCCGGCGCCGCGGGGTTCGGGCCGCCGCCGGTCGTGATCTACGGCGGGGCGGCCTCCCAGGTGGGTGCGCCGCCCCGCGAGCCGCTGGACGGCAGCGAGCCGGACCGGCCGGCCACGACGTACGACCAGCAGAAGGTGGCTGCCGAGCAGTTGCTGATGGACGCCACGCGCGCAGGACAGGTGCGCGGCATCAGCCTGCGGCTGCCGACGGTCTTCGGTGAAGGCGCGGCCGCCGGTGTGAGCGACCGCGGCGTCATCTCGACCATGGTGCGCAAGGCCCGTGCCGGAGAGCCGATCACCATGTGGCACGACGGCACGGTCCGGCGCGACCTGGTCCACGTCGCCGACATCGCCACGGCCTTCGAGGCCGCGTTGGACCACCCCGACGACTTGGCCGGTCGGCATTGGCTGCTCGGCGCCGGACGCGGCGACAGCCTCGGCGCGGTGTTCACCTGTCTCGCCCAATGCGTCGCGGACCACACCGGGGCACCGCCGGTCCCCGTGATCTGCGCCGAACCGCCCGAACACGCACCCGC
The DNA here is from genome assembly GCF_027324685.1 of Haloactinopolyspora sp. Classification (NCBI taxonomy): domain Bacteria; kingdom Bacillati; phylum Actinomycetota; class Actinomycetes; order Jiangellales; family Jiangellaceae; genus Haloactinopolyspora; species Haloactinopolyspora sp. The sequence continues at coordinate 50,915 of NZ_DAHVSH010000175.1, read as the reverse complement.
CACGGACTTTCAGAGCGTGACGATCGATTCGTCACCGTTCCGGTCGGTCACCGGATGGCGGCCCCGGATCTCGTTACGCGAAGGGCTGGACCGCCTTGTCGCGGCACAGAAGGGGAGATCGTGACCACTTACGTCTGGGATTACCTGCCTGAGTACGAGAACGAACGTGAGGACATCCTCGACGCGGTCGAGCAGGTGTTCCGCTCCGGCCGGTTGGTGCTCGCCGACAGCGTCCGGGGTTTCGAAGACGAGTTCGCCTCTTATCACATGCGCAACCACTGCGTCGGTGTCGACAACGGGACCAACGCGATCAAGTTGGCACTCCAAGCCCTGAATGTCGGTCCCGGTGACGAGGTCATCACCGTGTCGAACACCGCGGCGCCGACGGTGGTGGCCATCGATGCCGTCGGTGCCACGCCGGTGTTCGTCGACGTGCGCGCCGAGGACTTCCTGATGGACGTGCAGCAGGTCGAGGCTGCCATCACGAAGCGGACCCGCTGTCTGTTGCCGGTCCATCTGTACGGCCAGTGCGTGGATCTCGAACCGCTGCGTGAGCTGTGTGAACGCTACGACCTGGTGCTGCTGGAGGACTGCGCGCAGGCTCACGGTGCGCGCCAGGACGGCCGGCTCGCCGGCACGACGGGCCACGCGGCCGCGTTCTCCTTCTATCCGACGAAGGTGCTCGGCGCCTACGGTGACGGCGGCGCGGTGCTGACCGACGACGACGACGTCGCCGCGGGTCTGCGCAGGCTGCGCTTCTACGGCATGGAGCGCACGTATTACACGGTTCAAACGCCTGCGCACAACAGCCGGCTCGACGAGGTCCAAGCCGAGATCCTGCGGCGCAAGCTCACCCGGCTCGACTCCTACGTGGCCGGCCGCCGCGAGGTGGCCCGCCGCTACGTCGAGGGACTTGGCGACACCGACCTCGTGCTGCCCAGCGCCAATCCCGGCAACGAGCACGTCTACTACGTCTACGTGGTCCGGCACCCGCGGCGTGACGACATCGTCGAACGCCTCAAGGCCTACGACATCCACCTGAACATCAGCTATCCGTGGCCGGTTCACACCATGAGCGGGTTCGCCCACCTGCCGCAAGGCCCCGGAGCGCTTCCGGTCACCGAGCACCTGGCCACCGAGATCTTCTCGCTGCCGATGTACCCGTCGTTGCCCATCGGGCTGCAGGACAAGGTCATCGCCGCGGTGCGAGACGTGTTGTCCACCCTTTGAGCCACAGGAGTTCATCATGCAGGTACGCGAACTCAAGGTCGACGGTGCGCTCGAATTCACGCCCCCGGTCTATCCGGACGAGCGCGGACTGTTCGTCTCGCCGTTCCAGGGCCCGGCCTTCGCCGCGGCGACCGGGGGTCGATTCCCGCTGGCCCAGAGCAACCACAGCCGCTCGCGCCGCGGTGTGGTCCGCGGAGTGCACTACACCCGCACCCCGCCAGGCTGCGCCAAGTACGTCTACTGCGCTCGCGGTTCGGCGCTGGACATGGTGGTCGACATCAGGCTCGGATCGCCGACGTTCGGCCAGGTGGACTCGGTGCTGATGGATCAGCAGGACTTCCGGGCCATGTACTTCCCGGTCGGGACGGCCCATGCGTTCGTCGCGCTGGAGGACGACACCGTCATGTCGTACCTCGTCACCAGCAGCTACGTACCGGAGAACGAACTGGCGATCTCGGTGACCGACCCGGAGTTGGCGCTGCCACTGCCCGACGACCTCGAGCTCACCGTCTCCGAACGAGACCGGGTGGCCATGACCCTGGCCGAAGCACAGGAACAGGGGCTTCTGCCGGAGTACGCGCGCTGCCAGGCCATCGAACAACGGGGGAGGAGATCATGAAAGGCATCATCCTGGCCGGCGGCAGCGGGACGCGGCTTCGTCCGCTGACCGGCGCGCTGTCCAAGCAGATGCTGCCGGTCTACGACAAACCGATGATCTACTACCCGCTGTCGGTCCTGATGCTGGCCGGCGTGCGCGAGATGCTGCTGATCAGCACGCCGAGCCAGCTGGGCATGTTCGAGGATCTGCTCGGCGACGGCTCGCGGTTGGGCTTGACAGTGGAATACGCCGCGCAAGACGAGCCGCGGGGGATCGCCGAGTCGTTGATCATCGGTGCCGACTTCATCGGTGACGATCAGGTGTGCCTGGTCTTGGGGGACAACATCTTCCACGGTCCCCGGTTCTCGAAGCTCCTGGGCGACAGCGTCGCCAATCTGGACGGATGCGAGCTGTTCGGCTACCGGGTGAGCGATCCGAGCCGCTACGCCGTCGGCGAGATCGACGACGACGCGCGGCTACTGACCCTGGAGGAGAAGCCGGCCCGGCCGCGGTCGAACCTCGCGGTGACCGGTCTGTACATGTACGACAGCGACGTGGTCGGCATCGCGAAGAACATCGCTCCGTCCGACCGCGGCGAGCTGGAGATCACCGACGTCAACCGGGCCTACCTGGCTCAAGGCCGGGCCGGGCTGACCGAGCTGGGGCGCGGATTCGCGTGGCTGGACATGGGCACGCCGGAATCACTGCTCAACGCCGGCCAGTACGTGCAGCTGCTGGAACAGCGCCAGGGTGAGCGCATCGCGTGCATCGAAGAAGTCGCGTTGCACAAGGGGTTCATCACGCCGCAGCAATGCCGCCGGCTGGGCGAGGAGATGGCCGGTACCGCCTACGGAGCGTACGTGTGCGCCATCGCCGAGCGGCCGAGTCCACACACGCCCGCCGGATGAACCGGTGCCGACAGCAAAGGAGACTGCCATGCGTATCCTGTTCACCACCTCGCCCACGTTCTCTCACACCACGCCGCTGGTCCCGTTGGCCCAGGCGGCCCGGTTGGCCGGCCACAAGGTGCTGTTCAGCGGCGGTGAAATCACCCGCAAGACCGCGGCCAGCGCCGGGTTGGCCGTGCTGGACCCGGCACCCGGCGTGGATGTCACCGAGCCGTACCGGCGGTTCATGACCGACGAATCCAACCGCGACCTGCCGCCGGAGAAGGCCGTCGGTGCATTCGTGGGCATGCTGGCCGAGGTCGGCGGGCTGATGTTGCCCGGCCTGGTCGATGCCGCCCGGGACTGGAAGGCCGACGTCGTCGTGACGCCGGCCTGGATGCCCACGGGGCTGCTGGCCGCGCGGGCGGCCGGGGCCTTGGCGGTGATGCACGGCATCGGACTGCGTTACCAGATGGTCCCGTGGATGGCCGCTGAACCACCCGAGGTCGTGCAGCGCCACGGTGTCACCACTTTCCCCGAGCACTGCGACGTCGAGATCAGCCTGTCGCCGGAGCCCATCGAGCGACTGAGCCCGATGACACCGGGCCAGATGCCGTTCCCGGTCCTGCCGATGCGGCCGAGTACGTACAACGGCTCCGGCGAGGTACCCGGCTGGGTGTTGCGTCGGCGGCGCCCGGTGCGTATCGCCGTCACGATGGGCACGACCTCGGCGGACGACGGCTGGGCGGCGGTGCTCGACGCGGTCGTCAACGGCGCGGCCGATCTCGACGCCGAGGTGGTGCTCGCCACCGGCGGCGTGGACGTGGAGTCCATCATCGGCAAGTTGCCGGACTCGGTTCGAGCCGTCGACTTCATCCCGCTGACCAACCTGCTGGACACCTGCGATGCCGTGGTGCATCACTCCGGCATGAGCTCGATGTTCTCCGCCTTTTGCGCCGGGGTGCCGCAGGTCGCCCTGCCCAGAGACGTGGGCGATTCCCCGATCAACGCGCACGTCATGACCACCCGCGGTGTCGGCGTCGCCGTCCAACGTTCACAGGCGACACCGGAGACGGTCAGCAAGGCGTTGCGCGAGGTCATCGACGTGCCGTCCTACCGCAGTGCCGCCGCCGACGTGGTGGCTGACATCGACGCCATGCCCAGCCCGGCCGACGTGGTCGCCCAGCTCGGTGAGCACGCCGCCCGACTGCGCTGACCAGCAGTGTTGGAGGCGGTTCTCGTGGCAACGACGCGCCGGGCCGACCGGTCGGACATACCGCGGCTCATCGACATCACCGTGAGCATGCACGACGCGATCAACGGGCCGCATCCGCACGGACCGTGGATCCAGGCGTGCGCCGAAGAGTTCGAAGATCGCTTCGCCAACGATCCGACGTTCGCCGCTTTCGTCACCGAGACCGACGACGCCGGCGTGGTGGCGTTCGCCTCAGGTGAGATCCGACGGCGATTTCCCGGCCCGACGGCGCTGCGGCCGGTGTTCGGCTACGCCTTGATCGGCGGGACGGACCCACGGCACCGCAGGCAGGGCCATATGACGGCATCCTGGCGGGCGCTGCTCGACTACTTCGTGGAACACGGCTGCGGACGAGTCAGCATCTTCTCTTCGCAACAGGCCGAGAGCATGCATCGCGCGCTGGGCTTCGAACGTCATGAGGGCTGGCCGGTGCCGATGAACTGGTATGCGGACACATGAGTCCGCCTTGACAGCAACGGAAAGGTCGTCGATGAAGACTCCGGGACTCAGCCACCGGGAAGCGGTCAGCAGCCGCATGGCCGTGCACGAGACGGATCCGGTCGACGGGAAGGTCCTGCGCAACGTGTGCGGGCTGTTCGTCACCGGGGTCACCGTCATCACCAGTGGGGTGGGTGACGCCGCGGACGGTACGACGGTCAACTCGTTCACCTCGGTGTCGCTCGATCCGCCGATGGTGCTGTTCTGCCTGCACAAGGAGTCCAGGCTGCGTCCGGTGGTGCAAGAGACCGGTGCGTACGCGGTGAACTTCCTGGCCGGGCAGCACGAACGACTCGCCCGGGCCTTCGCAGCCCGCGAGACCGCCCCGATTCACACGGTGGCCTCGCACCCGTCGGTGACCGGTGTTCCGGTGCTCAGCGAGGCTCTCGCGTTCCTGTCCTGCCGCCTGGTCGACGAGTTCGAAGGCGGTGACCATGTGGTGTTTCTGGCCGAGGTCGTCGAACTCGGTGTGCTTCGGCAGAACCGGGAGCCGTTGATCTTCTTCCGCGGCGCGCTGGGCGCCTTGGAGGACGAGCCGATGGCCGGGCACCCGATCTGGGACGGCTGATCAGGACTGCACCATCCGGGCCAGCTTGTCGGGGTTGGAGATGCCGTAGATGCTGCGGATCTGCTCGCCGTCCGGGGTGAGATCGAGGATCAGGATGAACCACGGCGTGTCGCCGTCGAGAAGCAGCACGGACGGCTCGCCGTTGGCGAGGCGGTAGTGCATGCTGAGCCCGGACAGCGGGCGCGTGGCGAAACCGGCGAACAGGCGCGCCACCTTCTCTCGGCCCTCGATCGGCTTGCCCGGGGCCGGCGCCTTGCCTCCGCCGTCGGCGCACAAGGTCACATCGGGCGCCAGCACCTTCATGAGTTCGCTCAGGTCTCCGCCCAGCGCCGCGGAGATGAACCGCTCGGTGACCCGCTCCTGAACCTTGCGATCGGGCCGGTATCGCGGCCGCCTGGCCTCGACGTGCTTGCGGGCACGATGTGCGATCTGGCGGATGGCCTGCGGCTTGCGGCCGAGGATCTCGGAGATCTCGGTGTGCTGATAGCCGAACGCTTCGTGCAGGACGAAGACCGCGCGTTCGAGGGGCGACAAGGTCTCGAGCACGACCAGCAACGCCATGGACACTGATTCGGCGTTCGACGCGGAGTCGGTGAACTCGGCTTCGGCGGCGTCGGCGACGAGCGGTTCGGGCAGCCAGGGCCCGACGTAGGTCTCGCGCCGGCGGCTGATGACCGACTGTTGAGTCAGCGCCTGGTTGACCGCGACGCGCACCAGATAGGCCCGCGGGTTCTCGATCTCGTCAGCATCGAGCCGGTCGCTGTGCCGTGTCCATGCCAGCCAGGTCTCCTGGAGCACCTCCTCGGTGTCGGCGATGCTGCCGAGCAGGTTGTACACGACGGAGAACAGCAGCCGGCGATGATCGAGAAACACCTGCGTCGCAGCGTCTTCGGTCGAGGTCTCGGACATTGGCGTGCTCCTCACGTGCCGTTGACCATGAGTGCTGCCCGGAGGCGCCGAGTGTGACATCGGTCCAGTCGACGTGATGCACATCACGTTGTCAAGGCGCTGTCATGAACGACAAGGAGCTGAATATGTCGATACAACGACGGTTGGCCCGGTTCAACCGTGTTTTCGCCAACCGCGTCGTGGGCCCGGCTCTTGCCCGATTACCCGGGTTCGGGTCGTTGCACCACGTGGGACGCGTATCAGGTCGTTCGTACCGGACACCGGTCAAGGTGTTCCGGCAGGCCGACACGTACGTGTTCTCACTGCCGTACGGGTCGGACTCGGACTGGGTCAAGAATGTCCTGGCCGCGGAGGGCTGCGTCCTGGTGACGGGGCGACGCCGAATTCACTTGGGCGATCCGCAGGTGTACGTGGCCGAGGAGGAGACGGCGATTCCGGCGCCTATCCGCGCCATCCTCAACCGCGTCAAAGCACACGAGTACCTCGCCTTGAAACCGGTCAGGGTGTCTTCCTCGCCTTGACCCACGACTCGCCGCAGGGAGAGACATGTCCGAGTCAGCACCCCGAGCCGACCTCACCGGGTGGCGCCGCGCCGCCTTCACCGATGCGGAGGTCACCCACGACGTCTACGAGAAGGGCCACGGACCCGGGGTGGTGCTGCTCTCGGAGATTCCGGGCATCACGCCGCAGGTCCTGGCGCTGGGCGATCACCTGGTCGAGCAGGGCTTCACCGTGGCCATACCGTCGCTGTTCGGCACACCGGGCCGCTCGGCGTCACCCGGCTACGCCATCGGCACCGTGGCCAGGCTGTGTATCTCGGCGGAGTTCCGCGCCTTCGCCACGAAGGCGCGGAGGCCCATCGCCGACTACGTACGCGCGCTGGCTCGGGACCTGAACGCGCGTACCCCCGGTAGCGGGGTGGGCGTCATCGGCATGTGCTTCACCGGCGGCTTCGCCCTGGCTGCCGCCGCCGACGAGTCGGTGATCGCACCTGTTCTGAGCCAGCCGGCGCTACCGTTCCCGACCAGCCGGGCCCGCCGCCGCGACGCCGGGGTTTCTGCGGGCGAGCTCGCCGCGGTGGCCGACCGGGTTGCCGGGTCGGGGTTGTGTGTGCTCGGTCTGCGGTTCAGCCATGACCGCGGCTGTCCAGGTGATCGCTTCGCCGCACTGCGGGCGCGCCTGGGCGACGGCTTCGAGGTCATAGAGCTGAACTCCGGGCCTGGTAACCCCGACGGCTTCAGTAAGAACGCGCACTCGGTGTTGACAGCCGAAGTTCGCGAGCGCGCGGAGAACTCCGCGTTCGCGGCCCGGGCGCGGGTCGTGCAATTCCTGCGAGAAAGGTTGGCGGGCCATGAAAGTTCTGGTGATCGGGCGGCTGCAGAGAATTCTTGACGCCGTGATCCCGGTGCTCCAGGAGGCCGGGTTCACCGCGTCCGGCGTGCGGACCACCGCCGAAGCCGTCACCGGCGTCCGCTCCGGCGCGGTCGACGCGCTGATCATCGGTGCGGGTGTCGACCGGCGGTCACGGCGGGCCCTGCGCTCAGCGTGTGCTGAACACGACGTGCGCGTCATCGAGGCGGAACCGCGCCATGGCGGGCCACAGACCTACGTCAGAGAGGAGGTCGTTCCGCTACTTCGCACGACCGACGGATCGACGATTCGGAGAAGGTGAGTCACGTGATCGAGCTCAAGGGGTTGGACCCGTCGACATCGTTCGAGTCCCAACTGAAGGAAGAAACCGGGACGGTCGTCCTGGTCAACATGTTCCTGGTGCCCGAAGGGGCGGAGGAGCAGGCGATGACCAAGTGGAAAGAGGACGCGGAGTGGATGAAGGCCCAACCGGGCTACATCTCCGCGCAGCTGCACCAAGGCACCGGCGACAGCAGGCTGATGGTGAACATCGCGACGTGGGAGTCCAGCGAGGCTCTGGCCACGGCTTTCTCGGACCCGGAGTTTCAGGCCAAGCACGACGGCTGGCCCGACGGCACCGTCATCTATCCGCACATCTTCGAGCGGGTCGGGGTCCAGGGGATCTGCACGGCGTAGGTCCGGCGTGTCCTGCGGACGCTGCAGGTGCGTCCGCAGGACACGTGAGTGGCGATCTGGAGGGCTGTCATCGATGAGTGACAAGGTGGCGACGTGCCCCGAGTGGGTGCTGTGTGACACATGCCGCGCGATCGTGTACCGAAAGCGATGGATCAGGTCCAAGCTCGTCTGCCCGGAATGCGGGCACCACACCATGGTCGACGGCGAGACGCGGCTGGAACAGCTGGCCGACCCCGGGAGCTTGAAGCAGCTCGACCGTCCGCAGCGCGACAGCCCCGACGTCCTGGGGTTCGTGGACACCATGCCGTACCCCCGCAGGCTGGCCGAAGCGCGCGCGAAGACGGGCCTGGAGGGAGCGGTGACGAGCGCCCAACTGTGCATCGAAGGCAGCCCGGCCGTGGTCGCGGTGATGGACTTCCGTTTCTTGGGTGGCAGCCTCGGCGTACATGCCGGCTCGGCGTTGATCGAAGCCGCCGATGCGGCTCTGGAGCGCCGGTTGCCGCTGATCGTCGTGACCGCGTCGGGCGGAGCGAGGATGCAGGAAGGCGCCATCGCACTCATGCAGATGGCCAGGACCAGCGCCGCGTGGGAGCGTCTCGACTCCGCCGGCCTGCTGACGATCTCGGTCGTCACCGACCCGACGTTCGGAGGCGTGGCCGCGTCGTTCGCGACCTTGTCCGACGTCATCGTCGGGGAGATGGGGGCACGGCTGGGCTTCGCCGGTCGGCGGGTGATCGAACAGACCATCGGCAAGGAGCTGCCCGACGACTTTCAGACCGTGGAGTTCCTGCTCGAGCGAGGCTTCGTCGACATGGTGCTGCACCGGCAATCGCTGCGGGCCGAACTGGCCAAGCTCCTACGTGCCGCCTCGCCGCCGGACACGAGCGGCGAGCACGCCGAGGTGGCGGCCGGTGCTGGAGACTCGGTGGTGCGAGACTCGGCCCAGTTGCCCGCCGACCAGCCCTGGGACCAGGTGCGGTTGTCGCGTGACCTGACTCGGCCCACCATGCTCGACTACGTCAATCTCGTCTTCGACGATTTCCGCGAACTGAGCGGTGACCGGGTGTCCGGCGAGTGCCCGGCCATGGTCACCGGCCTGGCTCGACTGGCCGGTCGCCGCGTCGTCGTCATCGGGCAGCAGAAGGGACACACCCTCGAGGAGTTGTCCAAGCGGAACTTCGGCATGGCCTACCCCGCGGGCTACCGCAAGGCCGCGCGTGTGATGCGGCTGGCGGCCAAGCTGTCCGTGCCGGTGGTCACGCTGGTCGACACGCCCGGTGCGTACCCCGGCGAGCATGCGGAGGAACAAGGACAGGCCGGCGCCATCGCGGAGAACCTGCGCTTGATGATGTCGTTGCCGGTCCCGATCGTCACTGTGGTGACCGGCGAAGGCGGCAGCGGTGGTGCGCTCGGCATCGCGGTGGCCAACCGCGTTCTGATCTGGCAGCACGCCACCTACTCGGTGATCAGTCCCGAGGGCTGCGCCTCGATCTTGTGGAAGGACTCCGCGCAGGGCCCGGCCGCTGCGGCGGCGCTGGGTCTCAGCGCACGTGAGTTGCTGCGCCTGGGTGTGGTCGACGGCGTGTTGACCGAGCCGGACGGTGGTGTCGGAGCCGACCCGATGCTGGCCGCTGAACGTTTGCGCAGCGCGATCACGGCAAGTCTGGACGATCTGGGCCGGCTCGACGCTGACCAACTGAAAGGTGATCGCATGCGTAGGTTCAGCGCGTTCGGCTCCTTCGACACGGCCGACATGGCCGGCATCACCAGCCGCTGGGGGGTGCACGATGAGATGGCGGGGTGACCGGGGCCGGTCGGCCACACCGGTGTATCACGCCATGCTCGAACTGCTCGAGGCGCTGAGTGATCGACCCGACCGGGTCTGTGTGCGCACCGACGACGTGACGATCGAACTGGACTGGCGGGCACCGTCGCCAGCACCGTCGCCTGCACCACCGGGCGCACCACCGGCTGCACCACCGGCGAGTACGGAACCCGAGCAGGCTCCGGACGCCGATCCGGGGATGCGCTACGTCTGTGCGCCCAGTGTCGGGACGTTCTACCAGGCGCACGAACCCGGCGCACCGCCGTTCGTCACCGTCGGGTCCACCGTCACCGCCGGCCAGCAGGTCGGCATCGTCGAGGTGATGAAGCTCATGATTCCGGTCGAGGCGGACGTGGCCGGCACGGTCGTGGAGGTGCTGATCGACGACTGCGTTTCGGTCGAACACGGCCAGCCGCTGCTGGCGCTGGCTCCATCCCAGACTTCATGACCTCAGTGAGGACGGTCGCGATGTTCAAACGAGTTCTGGTCGCCAACCGGGGTGAGATCGCGGTGCGCATCGTGCGTGCGTGTCACGACGCCGGAGTGGAGGCCGTCGTGGCGCATTCCAGTCGCGACCGCGATTCCGAGGCAGTCCGGCTCAGCGACGCGTCGGTGCAGATCGGCCCGCCGCAGTCGACGAAGAGCTACCTCAATGCCGCGGCGATCATCGAGGCCGCGGCGCAGACCGACGCCGATGCGATCCACCCCGGCTACGGCTTCTTGTCCGAGAACGCCGACTTCGCCGCGGCCTGCGCGGCCGCGGGCATCACGTTCATCGGGCCGCCGGCTGCGACGATGGACCTGCTCGGCAGCAAAGTGTCCGCCCGCTCCCTGGTGGCGCGGGCGGACATTCCGCAGCTGCCCGGCAGCATGGAACCGCTGGAGCCCGCGGCCGCCTTCGACCTGGCCTCGGACATCGGATTCCCGGTCATCGTGAAGGCCTCGGCCGGCGGCGGTGGCCTCGGTATGCAGGTGGTCGACGGCCCGGACGACTTCGGGCGCACGTACCGCACGACGGCGGCCACTGCGGGGATGCTGTTCGGCGACTGTCAGGTCTATGTGGAGAAGTACCTCGCGCGGGCCCGTCACGTCGAGGTCCAGGTGCTGTGTGACGCACATGGCAACGCGGTCCATCTCGGCACGCGCGATTGCAGCGTGCAGCGTCGTTACCAGAAGCTGATCGAGGAGTCACCCGCGCCGGGGCTGGACCAGGCTCTGCTCGACGAGATGGGCGCCGCGGCCTGCCGGGGCGCCCTCCTGGCCGGCTACGTCGGCGCGGGGACGTTCGAGTTCCTCGTCGACACCGACGGCCGGTTCTACTTCTTGGAAGTGAACTGCCGTGTCCAGGTGGAACATCCGATCACTGAGATGGTCACCGGTCTGGACATCGTGCAGGAGCAACTGCGCATCGCCGCTGGCGAACCGTTGCGCATCAGACAGTCCGACGTGGTCACCCGCGGTGCGGCGATCGAGTGCCGGATCAACGCCGAGGACCCGTGCCGCGAGTTCGCGCCGGCACCGGGCGTCGTGGCGGAGTTCATCCCCGCAGGTGGGCCGTTCGTCCGTGTGGACACGCACGTGCGTCCTGGCCATGCCGTGCCGGCCGAGTACGACTCCCTGCTGGCCAAGCTCTGCGTGTGGGCACCGGATCGAGAGGGGGCCATCGCCCGGATGCGCCGGGCGCTCGGCGAGTTCCACCTTCAGGGCGCGGGCCTGAGTACGACGCAGACGTTCCTGGCCGATGTCATCGACGACCCCCGCTTCGTGCGCGCCGAGCACGACACCTCGCTGGCCGCAACGGTCACGACGCGTCCTTGTTGTTCATCAGTGCGATGATCTCGTGCAGGTCGTAGCGCGCCCGGGTCGGTTGCCCGTAGCGGGTCAGCTTGCCGCGGCTGGCCCACTTGCGGATCGTCGCGTGCGGAACGCCGGCCACGGTGGCGGCCAGATCGGTGGGCAGGAGCGGGCCGGTGGCCTGCGTGCTCGCGGTCTCGATGATCCGGGCCTGGATCACCGGGCATCGTGGGCGGGCCTGCGCCGGGGGTGTGTTGTCGGTGATGGACAACGGCAGTCGTTCACGGCTGAACGTGCACCGCAGCTGATAACTCAGGGTCGCACTGGACTGGGCAGTGACGTAGGCCGTCCCATTGCACCGGCGTTGCGCGCATGAGCCCAATCGCAGCCGGACGGCCGAGTCGGGATCGACGGCGACCTTGGCTGCTTCGGCCACATGATGAATTTCTGTCACCAAGTCATTCGCCGCAGGATGCTGGGCGAGCCATTCCAGGTTCGCGATCAAGAAAGCCGACAGGTCTTTGACATTCCGTTCCGGAATGGTTGCGACGCGGCGTTCGTCGACGACGAGACTGGACCATGACGCAAGAATCGACATGATGTCTTCGCGCGCGGTGAGGGCGGCGTGGTTCAGCTTGGTCGAGTCCGGCCTGCCGCCACGAACCCGCTCACGCCCGGTACGCTGCGAGGGCGCCAACACGGCTTCACAATAGCTGTAGAGTGCGGGCAAGAGTTGGAGTTCGTGCGACACCTGGTTGAAACACGACGAGCACAAACACGATTCGCCGGTGCCACAGGCCGCTGACTCACATTGCATTGATGTGCCCTCCAAGCTAAATTCGGCCGCATTCGGTTCGGGAGCGTCATCCTTCCGTCGTGCTATTCGGTCGGTGCTCGGTATTGCAACATTCGAGCTATTGCCAGACGCTACACGGGTGGCGTTGCGCAACCGTTGACACAACATTGACAGTTGATTTCCTGGCCGCATGCGGTCAGCGTCGAACCGCACCGCTGGCCGGCGAGCACGGTTGGGCAGGCAGCGCCCGGCACCCTAGTGCTGCCCGTCGCCGAATGGCTTGTCGAGATCTGACAAGACAAGTCAGTCGTCCGAGTTGCCGGTTATGTTGTCGATTGGAGCTGTTTGTGATCAGCTACCACATGTCGAGAGCGCAGTACGAGCGCGAAGGAGACCTCCGATGACGGTGCAGTTCCGCATTCTCGGACCCGTCGAAGTGGTCTCGACGGGTACGACGCTGGCGATGCCGCGCCGTCGGGAGCGCTGTCTGCTCGCTGTGCTGTTGCTGGAGCTCAACCGCGTGGTACCGGCCGGCCGGCTGGCTGACTTGCTGTGGGATGGCGAGCCTTCCGACCGCGCCCGGCACACCTTGCGCAGCCACGTGTCGCGGGTGCGCACGTTGCTGAGTTCGGCTGACGACAGTGTCGAGCTGGCCTCGACCGCCGGCGGTTACCGGCTCTCGGCCGACCCGAACCTCGTCGACGCGCACCGGTTCCGGTCGATGGTGGGCCACGCCATGACGCTCACCGACCTGCAGGACCGGGTCGACGCGCTGCAGGCCGCGCTCGCGCTGTGGCGCGGGCCCGCGATCGACAACGCCGCGAGCGAGTGGTTGCGCAGTCGGATCTGCGCCGACCTGGAGGAGGAGCGCCTGACGGCCATAGAGCATCTGGCCTCGGCGGGCCTGTCGGTCAGTGGCGCGACGATCCTGCCGGAGCTCTCGCAAACGGTCAGCCACCATCCGGGACGCGAGCGGCTGGCCGGGCTGTTGATGCGGAGTCTGCATCAGGCCGGGCGAAAAGCTGAAGCGCTGAACGTCTATGACCGAACACGCTGCTACCTCGCCGACGAGCTGGGGCTCGATCCGGGCCCTGAGCTGCGCCGTCTGCATCATGCGATCTTGCGGGACGAGTCCGTGGCCGAAACCGTGGCGCGAGTGGTGCCCGCTGCGCCGGTGCCGCGTCAGCTGCCGACGGGCATCGTGAGTTTCACCGGCCGAGCCCAGCAGCTGAGCAAGCTCGATGCCATGGTGCCCGGTGACGGCAGCGCGAGATCGTCGACGGTGCTGGCCGTCATCACCGGCACCGCGGGGGTCGGCAAATCGGCACTGGCCATGCACTGGGCCCAACGCGTGGCTCACCGGTTTCCCGACGGGCAGCTGTATGTGAATCTGCGTGGATTCGACCCGAGCGGGCCGCCGGCCACGCCGGCCGCTGCCGTCACCGGGATGCTCGAAGCTCTCGAAGTGCCGGCCGCGCGGATCCCCGACAGCTTGAACGCCCGGGTGGGGCTTTATCGCAGCCTGACCGCGGGGCGGCGGATGCTGATCCTGCTCGACGATGTGAACGACGCGGAACAGGTCCGAGCGCTGCTGCCGGGTTCGTCCGGCTGCGTGGTCGTCGTGACCAGCCGCTATCAGCTGTGCGGCTTGGTCGCGGTCGAGGGCGCGCGCACCTTGACCCTCGACCCACTCGATCCCGGTGATGCGCGGGAGCTGCTGTGCCGCCGTCTGGGTGACGAGCGGGTGGCCGCGGAGCCGGCCGCGGCCGAAGAGATCATCACCCGGTGCGCCCGGCTGCCCCTGGCGCTGAGCATCATGGCTGCTCGTGCTGCTGCGCGGCCGCACTATCCGCTCCGTGCGCTCGCCGAGGAGCTACGCGATCCGGATCGGCTTCTCGACGCGTGCAGCGACCCCGGCACGGCGGCCGACATCCGGAAGGTGTTCGCGCACTCATACCGGACGCTCAGCAGCAACGCGGCGACCTTGTTCCGCATGCTCAGTCTGCGTGTCGGGCCGGACATCTTCGTGCGGGCCGCGGCCAGTCTGGTCGGTGAGTCCGTATCGGAGGTCCGCCGCTCCATGGCCGAGCTCGTCCGGTCGAACCTCGTCGTCGAAGAGACACCGTGTCGCATCACCACCCATCGCCTGCTCACGGCGTACTCCACCGAACTGTCACATGAGTTCGACGGCGCCTCGGCCCGGCGTGCCGCGCTTCGGCGCCTGCTGGACCATTACGTCCATTCCGCCCGCGCCGCGGCGTTGCTGGTCGACCCGCTCCGGTTGCCCATCGACGTGCCCGATCCGGAGCCCGGCGTGCTGCCCGAGGATCCGTCGGTGTCCGGCGGGATGGCATGGTTCATGCGTGAGCACGCAGCGCTGTTCGCCGCCGTGGAGAAGGCGATCCATGCCGGGTTCGGCACACACGCATGGCAGCTGTGCTGGGCGCTGTCCGATTTCGCGCAACGCCGCGGCCTCATTCCGCGCTGGCAGCGGGCGCTGGAGCTGACGTTGCCGCCCGTCCAGGACGCAGACGACGCCCTCGGGCAGGCGCACATCCGGATCGGGATGGCCCGGGCACTGTTCACCGCCGGCGCGTTCGGCGTAGCTCGCCAGCAGCTTCGCCTCGCCCTGGCGTTGTTCGACCACCTGGGGCACCGAGTCTGGTGTGCCCGGACGCAGATCATGGCCGGCGTCGTGTTGCTGCGTCTGCGGCAACAAGACGATGCGCTTCGCTGGCTCCAGCACGCTTATGGCTTGTGTGTGGCCGAAGACGACCCACGCGGGCAGGGCTTGGCGCTGGCCGTCATGGGCCGGGTCCATGCCCGAGCCGGCAACCACGAGGTCGCGCTCGATCATGGTGAGCAGGCGCTGATCCTGCAACAACAGCTCGGCGACCGGGTCGGGCAAGCCATGACCCTGGTCGGCCTCGGCCGCTCGCTGTGCCGCGTCGGCGACTGTTCGGGAGCAGCCGACTGCTTCGAGCGGGCGCTGACGATGGCCAGAGACCTGGGTGATCGCTATCTGGAAGTGGATGTGCTGAGGTATCTCGGCGAGGCGCACGCCGCTGCTGACGACGACGCGCGAGCTCATCGGAGCTGGCAAGAAGCGCTGGCCATCGGCGAATCGATCGGCCGACCCGACGCGGGCGTCATCCGTGACCTGATCGGCAGCGCAGCCCGCTGAGGCACACGGTCCACGTGTCCGGATAATGAAATTTGCTCCGAGAGAGGTGAGTCTGTCCTTTCACTCTGATGCGCAATAGGTGATCATGTGCACGATGGCGACCGGGCAGCCTGGGCGGGCTGGCCCCAGGAGGTTTCACCGCATGACAAATCCGTTCCACGGATTCGACGACGCACGTCCCGGCTCGGCCGGGGAGCATTCTCTTCAAGAAGCCTGCGGCACCGGTGAACGTGCCGACCGTTTCTATCGCGAGCAGATGTCCGACCACTTGAACGCAGCGATGCGCGAGTTCGTCGGCCGGATGGAGATGGTCTTCGTCTCGACGTCGGATTCGCGCGGTGAGTGCGATGCGACCTTCCGCGCCGGACCGGCCGGATTCGTACGTGTGCTCAGCCCGACGACGGTGGCCTGGCCGGAGTACCGGGGCAACGGCGTCATGGCCAGCGCCGGGAACATCACCGAGAACCCGCACGTCGGACTGTTGTTCATGGATTTCGTCCGTGACCTCGTCGGGTTGCACGTCAACGGGGCGGCCTCGTTATTGTCGGCGAGCGAGTTCCAGGATCGGTATCCGGACGAGCAGGTCGACGTCGACGTCCCCGGTCGCCGCCCGGAACGCTGGATCGTGGTCGACGTGCACGAGGCCTACATCCACTGTTCCAAGCACGTGCCCCGTATGGTTCCGGTCCCGCGGACGCGGGAGTGGGGCACCGATGATCGGCGGAAGAAGGGCGGCGACGCGTTCGGCGTGGCCGCTGAACGGGGGCTGGCTCCCCGGCAGCGCACAGCGGCTCGCACGCCGGTGTGGGACGACGCCGCGGTGCCCGAGCCGGAGCCGGTGTGGCGAGGCCGCCATGCCGACCGGTCTCGCTAGCCGGCCGAAGAGTCCGAGCTGCCCATCGGCTCGCGGACGAGAATCTCGTCGACGTAGCAGTACCGCCACCCCTCGCCGGGCTCGAGGGATTCGACGATGGCATGGCGGGTCGCGCGGTGGTGTGCCGAGGTGTGCTTGTTCGGCGAGTCGTCACAGCACCCGACGTACCCGCAGGCCAGGCAGAGCCGTAGCTGCACCCAGTCGTCACCGGTCTCGGCGCATAGCGCGCACACGTCCACGTCGGTCGTGGTCACCTTGATCTGGTCGAGGTGCGTGCAGGCGGTGCTCATCGTCTCGGCACGCACGTAGCGATAGCGCGAGCGCAGTAGGCGGCCCGGGACGAGCCTGGCGAGGTATCCGGAGTTGGCGGCCAGGATCGGGGCGAGCACGGCGAGGACGAGGACGTACAGGGCGACGAACGGTCCGATACGTTCGTCCAACCCCGCTGTGACGGCCAGGGTGGCCAGGATCAACGAGAACTCGCCTCGGCCCAGAACCGTGAGCCCGATGTTGACCGCGGCGCGCTGGTTGAACCCGAACAGCCGCGCCGTCACCATCCCGGCGGCCACGTTGGCCACGAACGTGATCGCGATGGCGACGGCCACGGCTCCCGCGACCGCGCCGAGACCGGCGACGTCGATGCTGAGTCCGAAGGCGATGAAGAACACCGCCGCGAAGACGTCACGGAGGGGGAGTACCACGGACTCCGCCCGTTCCTTGACCGCGGTGCGCGAGATCACCAAGCCGATCATGAGTGCGCCGATGGCGTCGGATACGCCGAACTCCTCGGAGGCGCCGGCGACCAGCACGACGAGTCCGACCATCAGAATGGCCAGCAGCTCGTTCTCGCGGCTGCCGATCAACGCGCCGATCGCGGCGGCGCCGTAGCGCGCCACGACGAACAGCACAGCGAGAAACCCGAAGCTGACCAGCAGGTCGACGACGAACTCGCCAGTGGATTCCGAGCCGGCCAGGACCGGAGAGAGCAAGGCGAGGTACAGCGCGAGGAAGAGATCCTCGAGGACGATGATGCCCAGGATGACCGGTGTTTCGGCGTTGGTGAGGCGATGCAGCTCGATGAGCATCTTCGTCGCGATGGCCGACGACGAGATGCCGACCGCCCCAGCGACGACGAACGCCTCGCGCGTTCCCCAGCCGAGCGTGAACCCCAGGATCAGCCCCGAGGTGACGTTGAGGGCGATGTAGAACCCCGCCGCGGCGAACAGCCGCCCGCCGCCGCCGAAGACCTGCTCGGCCGGGAACTCGACCCCGAGGTGGAACAGCAGGAGCACCAGGCCGAGCGCAGCGAGCACGCTGATGTCGTCCGGGTGCTCGATCAGGACCGGGCCGGGTGTGCTGGGGCCAAGCAGGATCCCGGCGAGCATGTAGAACGGGATGGTGGGCAACCCGGCGCGGCGCCCGGCGCGGGCGAGCAGTCCCGCGACCAGGACGACCGCGCCGAGACCGATCAACTCAGCATGCATGGTGGTGCGCTGGAACCCTCAGGCCTCGAAGAACGTACCGGTCAGTACGGCTGCCACCTTGCGCGCCTGGTCGCTGTTCAGCTCGATGACGGCGCTCGGTTCGTCGGACGTCGTGGTGAAGGCGTAGAGGTCGCGTGATCCGTTCTTACGCACGACGACCGAGATGCGCTGCTCTGCCCGGCCGAGATCGATGTCGAATCGCTTGCCGATGCCCGGCAACTCTTGAACGTGCACACCCTGGCCCATGGCGTCCTCCCGGCAACAGCGCGGATCAGGCCACAGTAGTCGAACGGGAGAACACCGGCCCAGGCTCGCCGACGCTTTTATCGGCGCCGAGTTGCGCGGCCAGGCGTGCGGCGCCATCGGGGACGAATGGTGCGAGTTCGGCAGCGATGATCCGGCCCGCGCGAATCAACGTGCTGAGTACCGCGTCGAGGCGTGGGCCCGCCGCGGCGTCACCGGCGCGCTCCGCGCGGGCCAGTTCCCAGGGGCGCTCGGCATCGACCAGCCGGTTACCTGCCTCGGCCACGACCCGGATCGCCTCCGTCGCCGCCCGGAAGTCGAAGGCTGCCAGATGTCGGTCGACGGTGGAGGGCAGCTGCTGCGCTCTCGCGAGTACCTCGGGGCGGTCCGGGAGTTCGGCGTCGAGATCGACGACGCCGTCACGGAACTTGTGCACCAGGGTCACGGTCCGGTTGGCGAGGTTGCCCACGGCGTTGGCGAGTTCCCGGTCGTGGCGCTCGACGAGGCGCTCCACGGTGAAGTCGACATCGCCGACGCGCGGCACCTCGCGGACCAGCCACCACCGCAGCGCGTCGATCCCGTACCGCTGGGACAGCTCGGCCGGGTCGGCGTCGGTGCCGCTGCTCTTCGAGATCTTGGCGCCGGCCACGCTGACGTAGTCGTGGACGACGATGGTGGTCGGCAGCGGCTGCCCGGCGGCCAAGAGGAGCGCCGGCCAGTGGACGGCGTGGAAGCGCACGATGCCCTTGCCGATGATGTGGACGCGCTCAGCTGATCCAGCCCACCAGGTGTCATAGGCTGCCGCGTCGGTACCGAAGTCCAAGGCGGTGACGTAGTTCGCGAGCGCGTCCCACCAGACGTAGATGACCTGCTCCGGATCGTCGGGAACCGGGATGCCCCATCCGTCGGCACGCGCTGCAAGCCGTGAGACGCTGATGTCGTCGAGGCCGGCCCGGATGAACGCGAGGACCTCGTTGCGTTTGGTCGCCGGCTCGATTCTCAGCTTCCCCGACTCGATCGCAGCCAGCAGTGGTGCGGCATAGCGGGACAACCGGAAAAACCAATTCTGTTCGCTGACGTGTTCAGCCGGGCGGTCGTGCTCGGCGCAGCGGCCGTCGTCGTCCAGTTCGGCGGCGGTGCAGAACTGCTCGCAGCCGATGCAGTAGAGGCCGTCGTAACGGCGGCGGTAGAAGTCGCCTCGCGCGGCGATGCGCCGCCACAGCTCTTCCACGCCCGGGCGATGGCGTGGGTCGCGGCTGGTGCTGATGAAGTCGTCGAGCGACAACGCCAGCTGATCACGCAGGGCGGCGAAGCGAGACGCGTTGGCGGCGACGAACTCATGGACCGGCACGCCCGCCGAGTGAGCGGCGGCGACGTTCTTGAGGGCGTTGTCGTCGGTGCCGGTGAGCGAGCGCACCGGGCGTCCGCGCCGGCGATGGTGCCGGGCGAGCACGTCGGCTTGGACGAGTTCGAGCGCGTGGCCCAGATGCGGCGCTCCGTTCACGTACGGAATCGCGGTCGTGACATAGAAGCGGCCGTTCGTCATGATCATCCTTTCGCCCTGCGCGGGCTGGGGACGAGTACATGACGACTCGAGCCCCTGCACGGCAGGGGCTCGGCTGAGAGAGTCTGGTGATGGTCAGCGCACGCCGGTGAGCCCCTTGCAGGGGCGCATCATTCGGGCGGCGCGGTTGTGCATGACTTCATCCTAACGCAAGCCCGGGCCAACCTCCGAGCTGCGATATGACAAGAGAAGTAGTAGGTAGTGATGTCCGGTTAGGACCTACTTGACCCGCCTTGTGATCGTGCAATCTCGGTTGAATAGAGAAATGCGCCGAGCAATTCTTGTTTTTCGCTTGCGCGCATTCACGAATTGCTAGACTCAACGTCATGACCTGCTGGGTCGTCCGGGCCACAGCATGGATCGGGTGGGTCTAGAAAGTCGAACATCCCCTGTGAAGGAGACGCGGACATGGAACACCTCAGTGTGCTGGACTCGTTGCTCGCCCTTCTCGACGGCGTATTGAAGGGATTGTTGGGCTGACGCCTTAGACCTCCAACACTTCTCTCACTAGGTGGGCGCTCGGCGGCTCCCCACCGCACCGGCCGTGTGTGCCGTGGCATTCTGCCCGGTACGCACGGCCGGTTGTCGTCGTTCAGGGCGCCGTCACTGATCCGGTTCCAGCTGTTCAGGCGCGTGCTCCGGTGCTCGTTCGATCGGCACGATGTCGTGGGGGAGGCTGGTCCGTGCAGCACGCAGGAACGCGAACGGCGTCCTGCGGCCCAGATTGGACACCCGCGAGGTGTACACGTCGGCGTACTTCTCCACCTGCCGCGCGAACAGACTCTTGTCGTTGCCGGCGCGCATCAGTGGTCCCCAGGTAGCGCTGCCGAGTTCCCCGGCCGCTCGGGCCAGGGGAGCGATCCGCTCGTCCAGAGCGCGCAGCGCCTCGCGCAACGACTCCAACGACTCGACGCTGGTGGGTCCGGTGTCGTCGCCTTCGATTCGCCGTAACCGGGCGAGTCGGGCGTAGGCCAGGCGGTCCTCCAGCTCGACCTTGTCCGCCATGAGCCGTCGCAATTGGCTCTCCTGTGGGGCGAACTTGGCGGCATCAGCGATTTCGGCTTCGAGTTCGCGCATGATGAGTGCCGTGCGCCACCGTAGAGCCGACTTGGTGACGTGGACGTCGCCGAACAGGTGGTCGCCGACGTAGAGGATCTCGTCGCCGGTGAGCTGCATGCTCTGCTCGACGTGCTGGGCGCAACCACCGTGGTACACCTCGCCGGTTTCGAACGGGCCGTGGTGCGGTTGAAGCAAGGCGCGTTCCGGGTCGACGACGCGGAAGGCGGGCTCGTTCTGGGAGAAGAAGCGCGGTTTGGCCGCGGCGACGACGACGATGTCGAACAAGTCGCGCCACGACCCCGACGGTACGTAACGGTCGAAGGCGTAACTCATCATCGCCCGGGTGTAGGTCCAGTCGCTGTTGGTGATCAGCAGTAGTCGTTTGCCGGCCAGGCGTTGATCGATGAGCGTCTGCGCGGTGTCGGGGTCGAGGTCGCAGAATCGGTCGGGGTCGGCGACGATCTCCGCCTTCAACGCACCCGTGGTGTGTGACTCGTCCAGGGCCGCCGACACGACGCGGTAGAGCTCGTCGTAACCGAGCGGGCCTGGGATGATTCCGGCGTCCAGCCGGTCGACCAGCTGGGCGTAGAGAGCGGCTTCGGAGATCGTGAACATCGTGTTCATGAATCGATACCGCGGATCGGCGAGATCGACCGCCACGCCGGCGTAGGTGGAACGCAGCTCGTCGAACGAGAGCTGGCGGGTGCCGTGCTGCGCCTGGATGACGTAGCCGAACCTGGTCGCCTTGATCAGATTGCCCCGGTCGAGGTCGATGACCAGACCCTGCAGGTAGTCGGGGTCGAACGTGACGTCGTGGACCGGGTATCCGCCGGCGTCGAGAACCCGGCAGGCATGCCGGAACGCGGCGTGTTCCCACTCGTCGCTGCGGTAGTGGATGAGCGTGTAGTCCATGTCGTAGCCGATGGCTCGGACCGAGCGCAGATTGAGTGTGCGGTTGGCGTAGACGCCGCGTTCCGGTTCGAGGGCTGGCGACTCCGGCATGTTGCTCATCACACCTTCAGATCTGCTGGACCCAACCGACCAGGAACAACGTCGCCACGCCGCACACCACCAGCGCCACCGGCACGGTCCACCATGGCATCGCCTCGCCGTGCAGGGGTCGCGTCATCCGTAGATGCAGGTTCGCGACCCCGACGACGAGCACGACCGCTACCGCCGCGATGGGCACGGAGATGGCGAAATGTGTCAGCCAGGCGCCGGCCCGTGACGGCCCACCCCAGGCATTGTCGTACGGTCCTCGATCAACCACGCCGTAGAGAGCTCCACGAGCGATCATCAACCCGATCATGGCCAGCAGGACCCAGCCCACCAGACCGACGAACACGCTGGCGACGGCGTGTCCCAGCAGCCTTCCCCGCGTACCCACGCGTGGTCCCCGCCGAGCAGCGCCCTGCTTGACGGCGATCAAGCGCATCCACCGCCGGTACGTTTGATCTGGTGCGAAAAGCGACGTGACCACGGCGGCTACGGCAGTCGGCAGGAGCAACGCCAGATAGGCGCCCGGGCGCAGCACGCGGCTCATGCCCCCGACGTTACTTGATGGCGCCCATCGAAAGGCCCCGGACGAGCTGCTTCTGCGCCACCCAGCCGGCCAGCACGACCGGCAGCGAGGCGAGTGTCGCCGCCGCTGACAGTTGGGCCCAGTACAGCCCTTCGCTGGTCATGAAGCCGACGAGGAACAAGGGCACGGTCGCGGCCTGCGATGCGGTCATGTTGACGGCGAAGAAGAACTCGTTCCAGGCGAAGATGACGCAGATCAGTGCGGTAGCGGCCAACCCGGGGGCCACCATGGGCAGCATCACCTGCACGATCGTCTGGCGCAGTGTCGCGCCGTCCATCTGCGCGGCCTCCAGCACCTCGGCCGGGATCTCCTGCAGGAACGAACGCATCATCCACACCGCGATCGGCAGGTTCATCGCGGTGTACAGCACGACGAGCATCCAGACGTTGTCCAGCGCACCGATCCGCCCGGCGATGACGTAGATCGGCACGATCACCGCGACGACGGGCAGCATCTTGGTGGAGATGAAGAAGAACAGCACGTCCTGGGTCCGCTTGACCGGCCGGATCGCCAGTGCGTACGCCGCGGGAACCGCCAGCGCGATCACCAGCAGCGTCGACACGGTCGTCGCGAACAGCGAGTTCAGGAAGTACGGCCCGGCGCCGGCGTCGAAGAGGTTGCCGAACTGCTCCAGCGTCGGGGTGAAGAACAGCTTCGGCGGGTCGGTGGTCGCGTCGGCCTCGTGCTTGAACGCGGTGAGGACCATCCAGAACACCGGGAAGAAGAACAGCAGCCCGACGAACCACGTCAGGACGGTGAGTGCCCCGGCGCCGCGCTGCCGCGTGTGTACTGCGGTGTCGAGTGCAGCCATCATCGCTCCTCGGAGAACGTGCGGAACAGCAACCGGAGCGCGAGCGTGGCGACGACGATCGTGCCGATGACCACGACGACGCCCATGGCGGCGGCTTGGCCGATGTCGAAGCCGAGGAAAGCTCGCTGGTAGATGTAGAAGGGCAGGTTCGTACTGGCCGTGCCCGGTCCGCCCTGTGTGAGGATGTAGATCTGGTCGAACGTGTTGACCACGTAGATGGCGCCGAGCAGCACCCCGAGCTCGATGTAACGGCGCAGGCGCGGCAGGGTGATCGAGCGGAACGTCCGCAGCGCCCCGGCGCCGTCGACCTGCGCGGCCTCCAGCACGTCGCGCCCCTGGCTTTGCAGGCCGGCGAGGACCAGCAGGGTCATGAACGGCGTCCACTGCCAGACCAGCGCCCCGATGACGGCCACCAGTGGGTACGAGCTGGCCCAGTCGACCGGCTCGAAGCCGACCGTGCCGATGACGAAGTTGACGATGCCGAAGACCGGGTCGAGCATCGAGGTCTGCCAGATCAACGCGCTGGCCACGGGCATGACCAGGAACGGCGTGATCATCAGCGTCCGGACCACCGAACGGCCGAGGAAGCGCCGGTCCAGCAGGAGCGCCACGCCGATCCCGAGGAGCATCGCGATCAGCACGCATCCGCCGGTGATCAGGACGGTGTTCACGGCGGCCTGACGGAACACCCGGTCGGTGAAGACGTCGGCGTAGTTGGACAGCCCGACGAATCGCTCGGAACCGGGATTCACCAGGTTCCAGGAGTTCAGCGAGTACCAGACGGTGACGAGGAACGGGATCTGAGTCGCGATGATCGCGAAGATCAGCGCGGGCAGCAGTGGGGCTCGCCGGCGCCAGCCTTCGCGCCGCGCGACTGCTTTCGAGGTCGCGGGGGTCGCCCGGACGGGCGCGGCGGCTCCCGGCGTGACGGTGTCCGTGCTCATTCGCCCACCTCCTGGTAGGACCCGCCCACGGTCTCCGCGTAGCTCTGGGCCTGGTCGAGCGCCTCGTCCACGCTGATCTGCCCGGCGATCGCGGCGGAGATCTGTTGCCCCACCCGGGTGCCGAGATCCTGGAACTCCGGGATGGCCAGGAACTGGATGCCCTCGTACGGAACCGGATCGGCCATCGTCGTTTCCTGGTTGGCGTTCTCGATGGCCTGCAGCGTCGGCTCCGAGTAGGCCTCGGCGACTTCGGCGTACTCCGGGATCTCGTACGTCGACGTGCGGCTGCCGGGCGGGACGCGCTCCCAGCCGTACGCCTCGGCGACGGTGTGCGCGTACTGCTTGTCGGTCATCCAGGCGACGAACTCCCACGCCTCGTCGGGGTGCTCGGTGGAGGAAGGGATGCCCAGGGACCAGGTGTACAGCCAGCCGCTGGCGTCGGTTTCCACGACCGGAGCCTGGGCGTAGCCGTTCAGTCCGGCCGTCACGGAGTCGTCCGGACTCTCCACCACGTTCACCATCGACGTGGCGTCATACCACATGGCCGCACGGCCCTGCCCGTACCGCGTGGCGCAGTCGGCGAAGCCCGAGGTGGCCGCACCGGCTTGGCCGTGCTCACGGACGAGGTCGACGTAGAACTCGACGGCTTCTCGTACCTCGGGTGAGGTGAGCTGGGCGTTCCACTCCTCGTCGAACCAACGGCCACCGAAGGTGTTGATGACGGTGTTCAACGGGGCGAGGTTCTCACCCCAACCGGCCAACCCACGCAGGCAGATGCCGTCCATGTCCGGCAGTTCCGCTTCGATCGCCGCGGCGAGCTCGGCGACTTCCGGCCACGTCGGGTGCTCGGGCATCGTCAGGCCGGCCTGATCGAACAGGTCCTGGCGGTAGACCAGGAACGACGACTCGCCGTAGAAGGGCACCGAGTACATGTCGCCCTCGTAGGACAGCGACTCGCGGACCGGCTCGATGAAGTCGTTGGTGTCGTAGTCCTCGGTGGCGTCGGCGTAGGGCTGCAAGTTGACCAGCCAGCCGTTCTCGGCCCACATGCTGGTTTCGTAATTGCTGACCATGACGACGTCGAACTCACCGCCGCCGGTGGCCACCGAAGCGGTGATCTTCGCCCGGGACTCGTTCTCGGGCAGTGACACGAAGTCGACGTCGATGCCGGGGTGGGACTCGGTGAAATCGTCGGACAACGAGATCGCGTCGGTCATCTGCGGATTCGAGACCACCGCGACGACGATGGTCGTGGCATCGGAGGAACCGGCCGTGAGGCTGCCTGCTCCCGCGCACGCGGTGGTGAGTGCGACTGCGCCCACACCGGCGACGAGCGCCACCCGGGCGCGTCGCCGTGTCATGCCGCCTCACCCCCGTTCGGTACGACCTGCGCCTTGATCGTGGCGCCGGAGCGCATCATCGACAGCGCCTGCTCGAACTCGTCGAGGGCGAACGTGTGCGACACCAGCGGCTCGGTCTGGACGATCCCGTCGGCCACGAGCTCGAGCGCGTCGCCGTAGCTGTGCAGGACGGCCATGGAGCCGACGACGGTGATCTCGTCGTTGTAGATCCGGAACGGCGACAGGTTGACCGAGGCGTCGTCGGCGGCGACGCCGAAGATCTGCAGTCGTCCGCCGCGGTCGAGCGAGTTGAAGGCGTCCTCGATGGCCGGCGGGGCGCCGGTGACGTCCACCGCGGCGTCGAACGCGCGCTTCGGGAGGTCGTCGACGCTGGTGGCCACCTCCGCGGCGCCGAGGCTCTCGGCCAGCGGCAGCTTGGACTCCATCAGGTCGACCACGCTCACTCGGGCGCCGCTGGCCGCCAGCAGCTGCGTCATGATCAGGCCCATGGTGCCGGCGCCGATGACGAGGATGCGCTCACCGGCTGCGACCCCCAACCGCCGGACGCCGTGCACGGCGCACGACACCGGCTCCACCAGGGCGCCCTGGGCGAAGCTGAGCGTGTCCGGCAGCCGGTAGCACGTGGTCGCGGGTACGGCGACGTACTCGGCGAAGGCGCCGTCGACGGTGTCACCGATGGCTCCCCAGTTCGCGCACAGGTTGCCCCGGCCGCGGCGGCATTGCCGGCAATGTCCGCAGAACAGCGACGGGTCGACGGCCACCCGGTCACCCGGGGCGATGCCGGTGTGGACGTCGTCACCGACTTCGGTGACGGTGCCGGCGAACTCGTGCCCCGGGATCAGTGGATACGGGCTGGGCGGGAACTCACCGGCGGCGATGTGCAAGTCCGTGCCACAGATGCCGCAGGCCCCCACCTGGATCACCACATGTCCAGGGTCCGGACGGGGAGCAGGCACGTCACGCACGGAGATCTCGCCGGGTTTCTCGATGACGGCGGCCTTCATGCACCCTCCTAGAAGTTGCACATTTGAGCGAATTTAAGGCTCAGATGTGTACTGTGTTTGTATCGCGCCGTGCGGGCGAGGTCAAGAGGGTCGTGTGCGAGGATCGCGGAGGTGATGATGGCGAAACGGGGCAGACCGCCGAGCGAGGGGCGAAAGTCGCACGGTCCGTCGGAGCTCGTGCTGGCGGGCGCGGTCGCACGGCGTCACTATCTGGACGGGCGGTCGAAGGTCGAGATCGCCGACGAGTTCGGTATCTCGCGGTTCCAGGTGGCGCGCATCCTGACCGACGCCCGGGCCAACGGCTGGGTCCGGGTCGAGATCACCTTGCCCGGTCACATCGATGCCGACCTGTCGATGCAGGTGCGAGACGCTCTCGGGATCCGCAGCGCTGTCGCGGTCGAGGCTCCTGCGCAGGCCGACGTCGCGATCCGGGAGGAGATCGCCGGCGTCGTCGCGGGGCTGCTGGGTGAACTCGTCCGGCCGGGCCAGGTCGTGGGGCTGGCCTGGAGCCGGACCATCGCGGCCACGGCCAGCCGCCTCGAGCACCTGGTGCCCTGCACGGTCGTGCAGCTGGCCGGGTCGCTGGCCGTTCCCGGTGCGTCGTCGGGCACGGTCGAAGTCGTCCGTACCGTGGCCGCGGTCGCTGGTGGTGAGGCGTTGCCGATCTACGCCCCACTGGTGGTCGAAGATGCGGCGACGGCAGCGGCGCTACGCCGTCAGCCCGAGATCGCCCGGGCGCTGGACAAGGCCGCGGAGCTGGATGTGGCCGTCGTCTCCGTCGGGGGATGGGACGCGGGGTTGTCGACGGTGTGGGACGCGGTGTCAGCGGCCGAGCGGGCTGAGGCCCGGGCGCATGGCGCCGTGGGCGAGTCGAGCGGCCGCCTGTTCGACGCCGACGGCAAGGACGTGACAGCCGGGTTCGACGACCGCGTGGTGGGGGTGCCGCTGGACCTGCTGCGCCGGACGCCTGAGGTCGTCGTCACCGCCTACGGGGCGGCCCGCGCCGAGGCGGTGCTCGCGGCCGTGCGCGCGCAGTTCATCACCACGCTCGTCGTCGATACGTCACTGGCGCGTCAACTGCTCCAAGGCGGATGACGGACAGAATGTCAGGCCTATGTCAGGGCGGTGTGGCTGGTTGTCGTTCGCCTGATCGACCAGAGTTGGATCAGGCGGGGGGAGGGCGCGGCCTTCACAGGCCGGCTCCGCCGTTACCGGCCGACTGCGGGACTACTGGGGGGCAAGACCGCAGTCGGCCGGAAAATATACTCCGTCGCGTCAGCGCTGGGTGTCCGGCGTACTGAGCGAGTCCGGTGGGTATCCGCCGGCCACCGCATGCAGGGGAGTGGCTTGCCCCGCCGCCCATGCCTCCTCGAAGTCCTGCGGCGCGAGCGCTGCTTGGACCGCCTTCACGGTGAGGTCGGTGCTGGGACGTTCACACAGCGGTATCGGAACCCCGAGGGTGTCGCGGACGGCTGACGCGGCGCCGAGGAGGAATGCGGCATAGGCGGTGTTGCCGCGCCGCTGGGCCACTGCCGCCAGTGCTTCCAGGACGCTCGAGGTACGCCAACGGTCGCCGAGCTCTTGATGTTCGGCGAGGCTCTCGTCGAGCAGGTGGATCGCTCGCTCGTAGCGGTTCTGCAGCATCGCGACCACACCGAGTTGGTTCAGTGCCCACGCGATGCCCTCGCGGTAGCCGAGTCGCTGCGCTCGCGCGAGGCTTCGATGCAGCAGCCGTTCGGCCGTGGCCAGATCGCCGGCATACATGGCCACGGCACCGAGGTCGATCTTCGCCCAGGTGAGGCCCTCGCCGTCGCCGGTGCGCTGGAAATGTGCCAAGGCCGCCGTCGCGTGCTCGTGGGCGGCGGTGAAGTCCTCGCGTAGCCAGCACACGAAGCCGAGGTGGTGGCGAGCCCAGGCAATGCCGTTACGGTCGCCACGCTCGGTGTAGATGGTCAGGCTCTGAGCGTGCAGATCCACGGCGCGTTCGTAGTCGGCCCGTTCGCGCGCGATACCGCCCAGGTGCCGCAACGCGAGCGCGGCCCCGATGTCGTCACCGGCCTGCCGGTACAGCGTCAGCGCGGCTTCCAGGGACGTCGTGGCGTCGTGGTAGTCGCATTGCAGGAAGGCCAGGTAGCCGAGTCCGCGTAGCGCCTTGGCGCGGGCCAGCATGTGATCAGCCTCGTCGGGGTCCTCGATCCGCAACGCGGCATCCAGCCAGTCGCGGCCCTCGGCGTAGTTCCCCCGAAGGTAGAAGTAGCGCCACAACGCCCCGGCCAGCCGCACGGCGTCGTGCCCGCGCTCGTGGCCCACGGCCCGGCCGAGCGCGACGCGGAGGTTGTCCAGTTCGGTGTCGAGTCGCTCGAGCGCGCCGGCCTGGTCGCCGCCCTCCAACAGCATCTCGGCCTGTTCGGCGAGCTGGACGAAGTACTGCAGGTGCCGGTGCTCCACCTCCGAGCGCTTGCCGCTGTCGTCCAGGCGGTGGTCCGCGTATTGGCGGATGACCGTGAACATGCTGTACCGGGCTTCCGGGCCTTCGCGGTCGACGACGATGAGCGACTTGTCGATCAACTTCCCGGTGAGGTCGAGAATGCGTTCGGGGCAGCGGTCGCTGCGTGCGGTGCAGCACACGGCTTGCGCGGCGGCGAAGGTCCAGCCGCCGGCGAAGATCGCCACTGCTTCGAAGAACTCTCGCTCGTCGGGGTCGAGCAGGTCGTAGCTCCAGTCCAGGGCGGCGTCGATGGTCTGCTGGCGGCGATGGGCGGTCCGGTTGCCGCCGCTGAGGATGCGCGACGACGTGACCAGCTCGTCGGCGATCTGTTCGATGGTGAGGACATTGACCCTGGCCGCGGCCAGCTCGATGGCCAACGGGATGCCTTCGACCTGGCGACACACCCGGCTGACGTGGACGAGGCGTTCGTCGGTGGGCTGCACTCCGTGCGCGGCGGCGCGCGCCAGGAACATCCGGACCGCGTCGGCCTTCTGGATCTCGTCGGCCTCGGCCCGTACCGGCGGCACGGCCAGCGGCTCGAGGTGGCGTACGACCTCGCCGGGCGTGCGCATCAGCTCACGGGTGGTGACGAGGATCTTCAGGCGAGCGCAGCGCTCGAGCAGGACGGCGCACAGCCGCGCGCAGGTGGCGACGACGTGTTCGCAGTTGTCCAACACCAGCAGCAGTTCGCGTCCACCGATGTGGTCGGCCAGCACGTCGACCTCGCCGGTGTCGGAGGCCGGCCGAAGGCCGAGGGCGGTGGACACGGCGTCGACGACCTCGGGGCCATCGGGGCGGTCGGCGAGATTGACCCAGCACACGCCCGCGGCGAAGGTGTCTTTGACCTCCTCGGCCAGCGCGATCGCCAGGCGCGTCTTGCCCACGCCGCCGACACCGGTCAGGGTCAGCAGGCGGGTCCGGCCCCGGGCCAGCAGCGCGGAGGCCTCGGCGAGTTCGGCATCGCGCCCGATCAGCGAGTCCGATTGCCAGGGTGGGCCTTGGACGCGCGGGTGATATCCGCCCGACGACCTGCGTAATGACTCGACGAGTTCAAGCCAATGAACATCGCTCAAGTTCAGCGCTGCGGCCAGCATGCGTACGGTGAGTGGGCGTGGCGCTCGCCGCCGGCCTCGCTCCAGCGAGGCGATGGCGTCAGCGCTGAGTCCGGCCTTCTCGGCGAGTTCCTCCTGAGACAGGCCGGCTGACATACGGTGGCGCCGCAGCAGAGTTGCGAAATCGTCACCGTCATTCGTTGTTGACACGCCCGATGAACCTCCGAGGCGACTCGGGTACATCGGGGGAAATCGTACCGGTTGAAACCGGGGTTGGACGGCCTAACGCAAGGAAGTCCGCAGCTGTCGAGAGCGCCGTTGTTCCGCAGGGTCGGGAACCGGTGCGGCGGCGACCAGTCGCTGGGTGTATTCGTCCACCGGGCGATGCAGCACATCGTCGCGTCCACCCTGCTCAACCACTACGCCGTCGTGCATGACGGCGATGCTGTCGGCCAGCAGCTCCACGACGGCGAGGTCATGGCTGATGAACAGGCACGAGAATCCGAGTTCACGCTGCAACTCGGCGAGTAGATCCAAGACCTTGGCCTGGACCGAGACGTCGAGGGCGCTGGTGGGTTCGTCGGCGACCAGCAGGACAGGGTTCAACGCGATGGCGCGGGCGATGCCGATGCGCTGGCGTTGCCCGCCGGAGAGCTCGTGCGGAAAGCGATTTCGCCAGGCCGAGGGCAGCCCGACGCTGTCGAGCAGCTCGCTCACCCGGCGGTCGATGTGCTGGCGCCCCGCGCCGCGCTCATGCAGGCGCAGCGGCTCGGCGACACAGTCGGCGATGGTGTACCGGGGATTCAATGAGGACGCCGGATCTTGGAAGACCATGCCGACGTCGCGGCGTACGGCGCGCAGCTCGTGCCGCGACATCGTGGTGATGTCGCGCCCGGCGACGACCACCCGGCCGGCGGCGGCACGCAAGAGCCCCACGGCGCAGCGGCCGATGGTCGTCTTGCCGGACCCGGACTCGCCGACCAGGCCGAGGACGTGCCCGCGGGGGATCGACAGCGAGACGTTGTCGACGGCGCGGAATGCTTTGCGCCCGAGGCGGCCTGGGTACTCCAACACCACGTCGTGCAGTTCCAGCGCGGGCGGACCGTCGGGCTCCGGGGTGGTGCGCGCCTGGCCGGCAGGGCGGCGGCCGAGGTGGGGGACGGCGGCCAGCAACTGCTGGGTGTAGGGGTCTTGCGGCGCGCTGAACAGCTCGTCGACCGGCGCCTCCTCGACGATCTCGCCGTCGCGCATGACGACGACGCGGTCGGCGATGTCGGCAACCACGCCCATGTCATGGGTGATGATGACGATCGCGGAATCGAGCCGGTGGCGTAGGTCGCGCAGTAGATCGAGGATCTCCGCCTGCACGGTGACGTCCAGGGCCGTCGTCGGCTCGTCGGCGATGAGCACCTTCGGCTCGCACGAGATCGCCATCGCGATCATCGCGCGCTGGCGTTGCCCGCCGGACAGCTGGTGCGGGTACGAGCCGAACCGGCGTCGCGGGTCGGGCAGCCCCACCAGGTCGAGCAGTTCGACGGCGCGGTCGCGGGCCTGGCGGCGGGACAGATCGGTGTGCAGCCGCAGCGCCTCCACGATCTGCGCGCCGACGGTGAAGACGGGGTTGAGCGCGGTCATCGGTTCCTGGAAGACCATCGCGACCTCGTTGCCGCGCACGTGGCGCAGCTGGCGTTGGTCCAGGTCGGTGATGTCGCGTCCGCCGATCTCGATACACCCGTCCCGGGTGGCGTTGCTCGGCAGCAGGCCCAACACCGACAGCGCGCTGACGCTCTTGCCCGAACCGGACTCGCCGACGACAGCGAGGATCTCGCCGGGTTGCACTGCGAAGCTGACCGCTCGCGCGGCCGAAGTCGCCCGGCCGTCGGCGTGGAAGGCCACGCTCAGGCGGTGCAGCTGCAGGGCCGGCGCGGTCATGGCGCGTCCTCGACCATCGTGTACGCCCGTTTGACGGTGATGAGCTCCAGGCCTGTGTCGACTCGCCGCACGCCGGGCAGCTCACCGAGCACGCGGGTGTTGAACCGATGGAGATCGTCCTGATCCAAGAGGACGACTTCGCAGGCCAGGTCGCTGTAACCGGCCGTGGCGGAGACGTAGCGCACCTCGGGCCGGGCGGCCAGCTGCCGCGCGGCCTCGTCCAGGTGCCGTAGGTCGACGGAGATCCAGTAGAAGACCTCCACTCCGTAGCCGAGCAACTGGGGACGCACGTTGGTGGTGTAGCGGATCCGCCCCTCGCGGGTGAGTGCCTCGACGCGTCGCTTGGCCATCGACTCGCTCACCCCGAGTTGCTGCGCGATGTCGGCGAAACTGCACCGGGCGTCCTGGGCGAGGATGCCGACCAGGGCGCGGTCTCGCTCGTCCAGCGGCTTCGGCTCGATTTCGTCGATGACCCCGCGGTCGGCTTCCAGCGCCTGCGCCGCTTCGGCCGGCAAGGTGCCGTGCGACCAGACGTGGGCGACCTTGTGCTGGGCGATGACCGTCTCGGTCACCGTGGACAAGATCCCGTCGACCTGCTCGATCTCGTCGAACAGCACCCGTGCCAAGGCGCGCTGCGACGGCACGATCAGCTCGAGCACGATGTCGAACGAGCCGGTCGTCAAGGCGGCGAACCGGACGTCAGGCCGGCGGGCCAGTTGTGCTGCAACCTCCGGGGCCCGTCCGACCCGGCAAGTGACCTGGATCAGCACCGGGCTGCCTTCGGCGCAGCGCAGCGGGTCGGTCGAGGCGACCACCCGGACCAGATCGGAGGCGAACAGCCGGTGCGCGCGCCGGGCCACGGTGGAATCCGATGATCCCACGGCGCGAGCGATCTGTTGCCAGCTCGCCCGGGCATGAGTCTGCAAGGCAGCGACGATGCGGCGATCGAGGTCGTCGAGAACAGCGGGCTCGTCGCTCATGGCGGCCATCGTAGCGGATGCTCCGAGGAAATCCACCACATGAAAGTACCGATGCGAGGATGTCCGTCAGTTCAGTTGCTCTGTATGCAGAGATCTGGCATCGTTTGGGCCGTCATGCGGGAGAACCGCAGCTGAGCCGAGTCCAACGGAGGCCCGCACGTGCTTGAACCCGCGAAGCGTTACGACGGCTACCGCTCGTACAGCTATCTGCGTGAAGGCGTGGACTACAAGGCTTTCGACCTGGCGCCCGAGCTCGATCGCGTCCCCGCCTACCAGGGGCTGGAGCTGTCCACACCGCAGCGCGACCGGGTCGTCCGGTTGCTCACCGAGAGCATGGTGATCTCCACCCACGAGCACCCCACCCGGTTCCCCGCCGACATCAGCGAAACGATCGACTACAACCGGCACGGCCGGCATCGCACCGGCTACGAGGGCCTGGCCCGGTCCGGGCTCACCGCGGTCATCGACAACTTCATGGACGGCACCGCGTGCGTGACCAGCCACGCCGGCTGGAAGTGGACCGACATCATCGCCGATCTGGGGATGCGCTTCGCCGATCTGGCGCATCAGGACTTCGTCATCAAGGCCGAGACGGTCGCCGACATCCGCCGCGCCCAGGAGACCGGGCGTATCGCGCTCATCGCAGGCCTGGAAGCATCCACGCCCATCGAGAACGAGCTCGACCGCATCGACATCCTCTACGGCTTCGGGGTGCGTCAGCTCGGTATCGCCTACAGCGAGGCCAACACGCTGGGCAGCGGGCTGAAGGAACGCCGCGACGGCGGCCTGACCGCGTTCGGGCGCAAGGCCGTCGAACGTATGAACGCGCTGGGCATCATCGTGGACGTCTCGCACTCCGGCGACCTCACCTCGCTCGAGGCGATCGAGCACTCGACCAAGCCGGTCATCATCACCCACGCGGGCGCACGCAGTGTATGGAACACCAACCGGATGAAGCCGGACCACGTGATCAAGGCCTGCGCCGAGCGCGGCGGCGTGATCGGCCTGGAAGCAGCCCCGCACACAACGCTGTCGCCGGCTCATCCGCGCCACAGCCTCGAGTCGGTGATGGACCACTTCACCTACTGCGTCGACCTCGTCGGCATCGAGCACGTCGCATTCGGCCCCGACACGCTGTTCGGCGACCACGTCGGTCTGCACCACCTGTTCGCCGGACACCTGTCGATCGGTGAGGCCCACGGCTCGGTGGACTACGAGGAGGTCGAGTACGTCGACGGCCTGGAGAACCCGGCTGAATGCTTCTGGAACATCGTCGGCTGGCTGGTCACGCACGACTACTCCGACGACGAGATCCGTGCGGTCATCGGCGGCAACGCGATGCGCGTCATCGAGGAGGTCTGGCAGTCATGACTCGCATGCGGCGACGCGCGGCGTCGCACCGGATCGCCGTGGTGCTGTCCGCGGCCGTGGTCGCGGGCCTGGCGGCCTGCGTTCCGGCCGAACCCGGCGACGAGGACGGGGCGGACGACTCGGGGTCGGGTGAGGCCGGCGGTGAGCTGGCGATCGGCACCACCGCCGACGTCGTCAACTACAACCCGCTGGTCGGTAACAGCCGGACCGACACGTGGATCACCAACCTGATGTACCCGTCGATGATGACGCTCAATGACGACGCGGAGAAGGTTCCCGCGCTGGCGACGGAGTGGGGCTACAGCGAGGACGGCCTGACGGCGTGGATCGAGATCCGCGACGATCTGCAGTGGTCCGACGGGGAAGCGCTGACCGCCGACGACGTCGTGTTCACCATCGAGGCCGTGGCCTCGGAACAACTGGGGACGGTCGCCGGCATGATCGGTTCCTACGAGAGCGCGCAGGCGGTGTCCGACACCCGCGTCGAGTTCACGCTGAACCGGGTCGACGGCGCCTTCCTCAACAGCGTCGGCTTCTGGATGCCGATCGTCCCCGAGCACGTGTTCAGCCAGGCGCCGTCGGTCGCCGACTTCGCCAACGACTCCGACTGGGTCTCGGCCGGGCCGTTCGTGCTCACCCAGGTCGAACGCGGCCAGCGCTACGTCATGGAGAAGGTCGACAGCTACCCGCTGGGCGAGGACGGCGCGCCGAACGTCGACACTGTGGTGTTCCGCGTCTATCCGGACGTCAACACCGAGGTCCTGGCGCTGCGTTCGGGCGAGCTGGACCTGATCGCGAATGCCCTGCCGCCGTCGGTGGCCGACGACGTCTCCACCGACGACGAGCTCGAGACGTACGTGGTGCCGTCGCTGGGCTGGGCGCACATGCAGTACAACATGCGCCGCCAGCCGCTCGACCAGGTCGAGGTGCGCCGGGCTCTGGCCCACGCCGTGGACTACGAGGCCGTGCGTCAGGTGGCACTCGGTGGGCACGCAGTGTCGGCCAACTCCAGCATCCTGACGCCGACCTTCCCGAAGTGGATGGACGAAAGCGCAGAAGAGTACGAATACGACCCGCAACTGTCTCGTCAGCTCATGACCAAGGCCGGCTTCGACGATGCCGACGGCGATGGCATGTTCGACGGTGTCGACCTGGAGATGATCTACGACTCCGGCGACCCCAACATCTCGTCTTGGGCGGAACTGGTTCGCGACCAGGCTGCCGAGGCCGGCATCACGATCAGCCTGTCCGGCCTGGAGCGCAACACCTACCTGGCGCGGACCGACGAGCGCGATTTCGACATCTACGCCGGGTCGTGGGCCGTCATCGACGAGCCGCAGTCGAACTTCAACCTGCTGTTCGCCCCGGACGGCTTCATCAACTACGCCGGAGTGAACGACCCGGAGGTCAACCGGCTCCTCGACGACGCGGCGTCCGCGCTGACGGTGGAGGACGCGCGGGGGCCACTGCACGATCTCGCCGCGATCGTGACCGACCAGGTCTATGACAACGTGATGTACGTCGAGGAGTTCACCTTCGCGGCGTCAGCGGAGTGGACTGGGTTCGTGCCCAAACCGAGCGAGCTGCTGTCCGTCGTCAACCCGCAGTCGCTGGCCTCGGTGCGGGCTGCGGACTGATCTCGATGGCACTGCTGCGCTTCGCCGGCGTCCGGGTCCTTCGTGGCGTGCTCACGTTGTGGTTCGCGGTCAGCGTGACGTTCTTCCTCGTCCGGCTGTTGCCCGGTGACCCGGCTCTGGC
The DNA here is from genome assembly GCF_027324685.1 of Haloactinopolyspora sp. Classification (NCBI taxonomy): domain Bacteria; kingdom Bacillati; phylum Actinomycetota; class Actinomycetes; order Jiangellales; family Jiangellaceae; genus Haloactinopolyspora; species Haloactinopolyspora sp. The sequence continues at coordinate 14,818 of NZ_DAHVSH010000175.1, read as the reverse complement.
CATCGCGAGCCCGACGATGACCGAGGAACAGCGCGCGCACCTGCTGGCCGAGTTCGGCCTGGACCAGCCGCTGCTCGTGCAGTACGTCACGTATCTGGGTGAGCTGGTCCAGGGCAACCTCGGGATCTCGTTCCGGCAGTCGCAGCCGGTGCTGGACATCCTGCTCGAGCGGCTGCCGTGGACGTTGATCCTCACCAGCAGCGCCCTGGTGGTCACCTTGGCGATCGGGCTCCCGCTCGGTGTGCTGGCGGCAACGCATCGCGGCGGCGCGATCGACCGGGCGGTCCAGATCGGCGGGGTCGTCGGGCAGTCGCTGTTCGTCCCGACCGTGGGGATCGCGCTGCTCTACGCCTTCGGCCTGGGGCTTGGCTGGTTCCCGATCGGTGGTGCCATCGACTCCGACGTCTACGGGCTCGAGGCGTACGTGAGCATGCTGCGGCACCTCGTGCTGCCCTGCCTGAGCCTTGTCGTGCTGCAGATCGGTGCGTACGTGCTGACCTTGCGGACCAATCTGATCGATGCGCTCGGCGAAGATTTCTGCAACGTCGCGCGGGCCAAGGGCGCACCGGAGCGCACCGTGGTGTGGAAGCACGCGCTGCGCAACGCACTGCTGCCCACCACCACGCTCGTCGGCCTCCAGCTCGGCTTCCTGGTCGGCGGCGCGGTGTTGACCGAGACGATCTTCGCCTATCCCGGCGTCGGCCGCGCGATCTACGAATCCGTCGGCCAGCTCGACTTCCCCGTCATGCAGGGTGCGTTCGTGCTGTTGGCAGCCACCGTCGTCGTCGCGAACCTGATCACCGATCTGGCCTACGGCGTCCTCGATCCCCGGGTGAGAGCAACATGAGCGGGGCTGATGTCGCGGGTGTGGCGCCACGGGTGCGCACGTGGCGGGCGTTTCGAGCCAACCCGCTGGGCATGGTGTCGGTGGGGATGCTGCTCCTCCTGGTGATGGTGGCGCTGGCGGCGCCGCTCATCGCGGACTATCCCCGTGGGTACGGCGACGACGTGCTCGCCGCGCCGTCGAGCGCGCACTGGTTCGGCACGGACAATCTCGGCCGCGACATCTTCGCCCAGGTCGTGTGGGGAACCCGGACCAGCCTGGCCGTGGGGCTCGGGGCATCGGCACTGGCCATCGTGTTGGGGGTGGCTGTCGGCGTGGGCGCCGCCTACTTCAAGCGGCTGGACACCGCGCTGGGCATGCTCGTCGACGTCATGCTGTCGCTGCCGGTTCTGCCGCTGATGATCCTGGTCGCCGCGCTTGCCGGCCCGAGCGTGTCGACGCTGGTCGTGGTCATCGCGGTGTTCTCGTGGCCCGAGGTGGCGCGGGTGGTGCGCTCGCAGGCCATGCCGGTGGTGACGCTGTCGTTCGTCGACGCCGCGCATGTCATGGGCGCGCCGAATCGCTGGGTGCTGGTGCGTCACATCCTGCCTGCGGTCTCGCCGGTGATCACGGTGTCGGTCGTGCTCACGGCCTCACGGGCCGTCCTGAGCGAGGCCGGGCTGTCCTTCCTCGGGCTCGGCGACCCCAGCAGCTGGTCATGGGGGACCGTCCTCTACAACGCGCAGCGTTCAGGTGCGTTGAGCTCGTCGTGGTGGACGGCGCTGTTCCCGTCACTGGCCATCCTCGTGCTCGTCGTCGCGGCCACGCTGTGCTCGCTGGCCTACAACGACGCCCGTAACCCCCGGAACCGTCAGGATGCGATTCGATGACCTTCTCTCAGCGGCTGTCGCCGGAGTTCTACCGTGGCGTGCACGAACGACTGCGGACGCGGTTCGATGACGAGAACGTGGACGCCATCGTCGTCGACGATTGGCGCGATGTCGCGTACGTCACCGGGTTCTTCCATCACCCGAACGAACGGCCCGCAGCGGTGTGGGTGGGCCGCGACCGGGTCGTGCTGCTGGTTCCCGAACTCGAACGCGAACACGCGCTGGCCCAGGGTGCCGTGGTCGACGACGTGGTGGCCTTCGACGAGTACCCGGGGGTGCAGAGCCCGTTCGAGACGTTGGCGCGCGCGGTGCCCGAACGCGGCGTCTGGGCGCACACGCCGTCGCTGACCACGGGCCGGCTGGCCGAGTTCGGGTCGGTCTTTCCCACCGTGACCTGGCGGTTGTCTGCGATGGTCGACGAGTTGCGCCTGATCAAACAGCCGGCCGAGATCGAATTGCACCGCCAGGCCGCACAGTTGGGCGACGTCATGCTGCGCGCCGGCCGCGAGTTGATCACCGCCGCCGTCGGCTCGGGGGAGTTGCCGAGCGAAGCCGAGCTGGCCGACCACGTCGTCCGGGCCGGTAGCCGGTGGATGTACGAGTCGCACGTCGACGTCGTCGTGGTTCCCATGCTCACCGGCGGTCTGGTCTATGCCGGGGCGAACTCGGCGTTCCCGCACGGCCTGCCGTCGTCGTACCGGCTACAGCCGGGTGACACGTTCATCCTGTCGCTCGGTGGCGCCGTCGGCGGTCGCTACGCCGAGAGCGAGCGGACCTTCTTTCTGGGCGAGCCGACTCACGAGCAGATTTCATACTTCACCGCCGATCGGCACGCGCAAGAGGTCGGCACTCAGGCGCTGCGGCCCGGCGCGGTGTGCCGCGACGTCAACCGTGCCTGCCTCGACGTGATCCGCGAGGCCGGCTTCGGCGCGCATCTGCGCCACCGGCAGGGGCACGGTATCGGGCTCAATTTCCACGAACCGCCGTGGCTGGAGGACGGCGACGACACTGTTCTGGACACCGGCATGGTCGTCTCCAGTGAGCCCGGCATCTACGTGCCTGGCCATGCCGGCTACCGCATCTCCGACACCGTCCTGGTGACCGAGGACGGTCACGAACGGCTCACGACCTACCCGCGCGGCATCGACGACGTGATCATCGACCTGTAGGAGACAGACACCCATGATCGTTGAGATCAACGGCAACCCGCTCGACGTCGAACTGCTCGGTGGAGACGATCCGTCGAAACCGCTGCTGATCGCCCATCACGGCGCTCCCGGGCTGGGCTCACGTCGTGAACCGAAAGCCGCCTTCGGCCATCTGGCCGACCTGTTCCGCGTGCTCGTCTTCGACGCGCGGGGCAGTGGCCGCAGCGGCGACACACCGCCGTTCACCCATGAACAATGGGTCGCCGACATCGATGCGCTGCGTGAGTGGGCCGGCGCGGAGCAGATCGTCATGGCCGGTGGGTCCTACGGCGGATTCTTGGCCATGGAGTACGCCATCGCGCACCCCTCGAGGGTGCATGCGCTGGTGCTTCGCGACACCGCGCCGGACCACGAGCACGAAGCCGCGGCCATGGCCAACGCGCGCGCCTCCGCCCGTATCGAGGTCGACGAGGACAAGCTGGCGCGGATCATGAACGGCGAGATCCGGGACAACGACGACTTCCGGGACTGCTGGGCCTCGATCCTGCCGTTGTACGACCATGATTTCGACCCGGCATCGCTGCCGGAGCGCATCGATTCCGTCGACTACCACTACGCCACCCACAACTTCGCCTTCGCGGTCAACCAGAAGACCTACGACGTCAAGCCGGGCCTGCCGTCGGTGTCGTGTCCGACCCTGGTGACGGTGGGCCGATCGGACTGGATCACGCCGGTGGAATGCAGCGAGACGATCGCGTCGTTGATCCCGGACTCGTCGCTGGTGATCTTCGAGAAGTCCGGGCATTCGCCGCCACTGGAGGAACCAGAACGATTCCAGCGTGTGGTGCGTGATTTTCTCGTCGAGAAGGTGCTCGGGTAGAAAGGACCCGATGCACCTGGAAAACATCGTGTGGGACTCCGCCGACCCGCACCGCCTGGGAACCTTCTGGGCTGCAGCCTTGGGCGCCGACCCGTTCACCGACGAGCCGGGAGGTTTCGAGGCCAGGCTCAGCCTGGGCGACGAGCTCTTCCTCGACTTGTGCTTCCCGCGGGTGGACGACCCGTCAGATGCTCCCCAGCGTCTGCACCTGGACCTCCACGGTGGCGATCGTCAAGCCGAGATCGTGGAGCGCCTGGTGAGTCTCGGAGCGCGGCACGCCGACATCGGACAAGGCGACGTGCCGTGGGTGGTGCTGGCCGACCTGGACGGCAACCCGTTCTGCGTCATGGAGGGGCGCAGCACCTACCGGGACACCGGCCCGGTCGCCGCGATCCCGCTGGACAGCGCCGATCCGGACCGCGATGTGGAATTCTGGGCCGAGATCACCGGCTGGGTTCGGTACGAAGGCGTGGTCCCGTCGCTGCGGCACCCCTCGGGAGTGGGGCCGCTGCTCGAGTTGTGCCCGGAGCCTGCGCCGAAGGGTGGAAAGAGCCGCCTTCACCTCGATGTTCGCTCCACCGCTGGTGATGGCGACGTCATCGAGCGAGTGACCGCACTGGGTGCGCGCCAACTCACCGAGTACGACACCGGTGATCTGCCGTGGGACGTGTTCGCCGATCCGTCGGGCAACGAGTTCTGCATCTTGGCCCCTACCCGTTGATCAACTCCGTGACCCCGTGGTATTCGCCTGTGGGAGCTTGATCAGTGACGTCGTACTCCAGCATGATCAGCCCGGCGGGCGTGACCTCCTGACGAAGCAGATGGAGACCGCAGCTCGCGCCGTCACCGGCGAAGAGGCGTCGCCCGGTGCGAAGCACGGTGGGGCCACGACGATGCGGAGTGTGTCGATCAGATTCGCCGTCAGGAGCGAGTCACCCAGCCGGGCGCTGCCGTGGATCTGAAGTTCCCGGCCGGGTCGAGCCTTGAGTCGTGCGACAGTCTGGACCGGGTCGCCGGTGAGCACGGTCGTGGGATGCCAGGTGCCCTCGGTGAGGGTGTTGGAGACGACGTACTTCGGCAGGGTGTTCATGCGCTCGGTGAACGGATCGGCTGGATCGGTGATGTTCGGCCAGTCACGAGCGAATGCTTGATAGGTGCGCCGGCCCAGGAGCAGGCCGTCGGCGTGATCGAGCCAGTCCGAAGTGCGCTGGACGAAAGTGGCGTCGATGTAGGGCACGAGCCAGCCGCCGCGGGTGAAACCGTCGCTGGTGTCCTCGTCCGGTGATCCGGGCCCTTGGCAGACCCCATCCATCGTGACGAACTCGGTGAGAGTGATCTTCATCGCGAGGCCGTCCTTTCGGCAAACGCCGCCAACTGGCCCGCGACCGAGCCCCAGCCGTCGGTGAAACCAAGTTTCTCGTGATGTGCTCGGGCAGCGGGGTCGGCATGCCGTACGAGCATCCGATAATCCGTGCCATCCGGGTGATCGGCGAACGTGATCGTCGCGGTCATCGACACCGGGGCGGGATTCGCGGGACGCCACGTGCTGTCGATCGCATTGGTGAACACGATTCGCTCGAGGTCGTCGACGGCCAGAAAACACGCATCCAGGTGGGGCATGAAGTCGACGCCGTCGTCGCTCAGCCTGGTCACGAATGCGCCTCCGGGCCACACGTCCAGCCGGTCGACTTGGCATCGAGACGGAGCCGGCACCCACGATTGGGCAAGGCTGGACGGATTCGTCCATGCACTCCACACGGTTGCGCGCGGAGCTCGGATGATCCGGGACAAGGTGAGGTCGAGGTCGGGATTCACGGCGTGCTGTCCTCCTGGTCGGTGACGAACTGTTCGAGACGATCGGTGCGTTCTTCCCAGATCCGGCGCTGCTCGGCGAGCCAGTCGTCGAGGATGCCGAACCGTTCTCGGTTGAGGACGCAGGTACGCACCCGGCCGGTCTTGGTCGTACGGATGAGCCCGTGTGTTTCGAGGGTCCGGACGTGCTTCATGAACGAGGGAAGAGCCATCGGGAACTCGCGCGCGAGGTCGCCGACGCTTTTGGGTCCGCGGCCGAGGTGACGCACGACGGCGCGCCGGGTCGGATCGGCCAAAGCGACGAAGACGCCGTCCAGTTCCGCCGAATACTGAGCCATATGGCTAAGTATTGCGGACGCAGATAGTTAGCGCAAGGGCTCAGTGTTGTGAGCTACGTCGCCCAGGCGACGTCGTCGACCGCGAGCCATGGTGCGACGGCGACGGCCGTTGGCGTCATGTCGGCGAAGGTCATGACGTCTCGATGCAGGTGGGACTGGTCGACGTAACCACTCTCGGCAGCCACCAGGGCGGGGCTGTGCCCCGCGACGAGGCGTCGCGCAGCGTGGTCGAAGCGGACCAGGCGCCCGGCTCGCTTGGGACTCATGCCGATCTGGGAGCGGAACCGGGACCACAGACGTTTGCGGCTCCAGCCTGCGTCGGCCGCCAACTGCTCGACACGCACCTGTCCGCACGTCGCCACCGTCTGACGCCACGCGAAGGCGACCTCAGGGTCCACCGCCCGGCCCGTGGCGAGGCGTCGAGCCAGCGTGGCCGCCACGATGGCGAACCGGTCATCCCACGACGCCGCCGCACGTAGCCGTTCGTGGATACGCGCCGCTTCGGGACCCCAGAGGTCTTCGAGCGCGGCTGTGGTGCCGGTCAGGTGCGCGGACCCGTCCAGCACGGCGTGTGCGACGACCGGCGACAGGCGCACCTGCAGGGTCTCGATGTCGTGTCCGCCGCCGCGGACCCGGCCGGGCGCGAGACCCAGCACGACATCGCTTTGCTGCCGACGATTGCCGGAGTCGTCGATGGCGTGCAGCCCGTCGCTGAGGTCGATGAGCAGCGTCACGGCCGGATAGGGGATCACGCTGAGGTCGACCGGGTCGGAAGTCCGGGTGCGGAATCCGGCCATCTGGACCCCCGGCAGGCGAGCAGACGTCGAGGGCGTGGCGATGTGCCACCTGGCTGCCGCGGCGGCGAAAGCCGTGTCTGGCGTTCGCATGGCACCAGGCTACGCAGCCGGCTCACCCGGCCAGGTAGCGACGGCGACATTCGTCCAAGACGTGACTCTGTATCGGCGGCGAGGCTGGCGACTGAGCACTAGTACGTCGAAAGGACACGTCGTGACGCATCACGTTGTCGACCCGTTCATGCCCGCCGTCGAGCTCGCCGCGGCCATCCGCCGCAAGGAGGTGAGCCCGGTCGAGGTCGTCGATTGCTACCTCGATCGGATCGACGAACTCGATCCGCAGTTGAATGCCTTCTGTCACCGAGCCGATGACGACGTCCGTAAGGCCGCGGCCGCAGCCGCCGACGCCGTCGCCCGAACGGCATCCGGCGACGATCTTCCGCCGTTCCACGGCGTCCCGCTGCCGATCAAAGACCTGCTCGACGTCGCCGGCTGGCCCACGACCTACGGCTCGGCGGCCACCGCCCGGGTACCGGCGACGGCGTCGGCGCCGATCGTGCAGCGCCTCGTGGACGCAGGATTTCTCCCGTTCGGGAAAACCACCACGTCGGAGTTCGGTGCGGTGTCCTTCACCGAGAGCGCAGCCTTGGGGATCACCCGCAACCCGTGGGACCCGCACCGTAGTCCTGGAGGGTCGTCCAGCGGCGCGGGTGCTGCGGTGGCGGCCGGCATGGCACCCATCGCCCACGGAGCTGACGGCGGCGGATCGATTCGCGTCCCCGCCTCGTGCAACGGTCTCGTAGGCCTCAAGCCCACGCGCGGCATGGTCACCAACGACGTCGTCGAGGACGAAGGGTTCGCCACGAACGGCGTGCTCACCCGCACGGTGGCCGACACGGCCGCGGCGATGGACGTGCTCGCGCGTCACGATCCGGCTGCGTGGTGGTCGCCTCCGACCCCGCAGCGGTCCTTCGTGGACGCGCTGGCCGCAGCGCCGCCGTCCGGATTGCGGGTCGGTGTGCTCGTCGATCCGCCGATCGACGGCTTGGAGGTTGACCCAGCGTGCGTGCGTGCGGTGGATGCCACCCTCCGAACCCTCGAATCTCGCGGGCATCACGTCGTCGACGTGCCGCTCCCGCTGCCTCCGGCCGACGAACTGGTAGCGGCGTTCACGGCAATCTGGAACGTGGGCGCTGCCGGGATCCCGCTCGCCGACCCGGACCAGGTCGAGCCGCACAACCGTGCGTTGCGCGCTGCCGCACGCGCGATCGACTCCTGGTCCTATGCCGAAAGTGTCCGGAAGACCCAGCAGTTCTCACGCCGCATCGTCGAAGCTTTCGTTGCCGAGTTCGACGTCCTCGTCACGCCGACGATGGCGTGCCTGCCGCCGGCCATCGGTCTCGGCCAAGTCGGCGAGGGTGACGATCCGCTGACGCCCATGATGAGGAGTTACCCGCTGGCGGTGTTCACGTCGGTGTTCAACGTCACCGGTCAACCGGCCATCTCGCTGCCCGTGCATCACGACGAAGCCACCGGCTTGCCCGTGGGTGTTCAGTTGGTGGCTGCCCCGTGGCGCGAAGACCTGCTTCTTCAGTTGTCTCAGGACCTCGAGCAGGCGTACCAGTGGACCGAACGGCGGCCGGGCGTGCGATAGCACCTGACTCGTATGAGTCAATGCGCCGGCAGGGAGATTTCGCGCAGCGGCCGACCGCCGTCGACGAAGAGCCGACCTCCGGGCCTTAGTGCCGCAGCGATCCGGTCAAGCGCCTGATCCCTGAACTGCATGTGTCGGCCGTCGAGGACGCCGACTCGGATGGCGAACGCGAAGTCGAAGGGCTCGTCGTCGCCGTCGAGCGCGAAATCCTCGACGGCGACCTGGCGCACGCTCATCCGTCCGGAGGCGATTTCGTCGGCGGCGATGGCTCGCGCCTGGGCGCAAGCCTTCGCAGAGCGGTCGATCGCGAGGATGTGGCCGTCGACGAGGCGATGTGCGATGGCGCGTGCGGCTGCACCGGGACCGCAACCGATCTCCAGGACGCGGGTATGCCGTTGGAGCGGCAACGCGTCCACCACAGCAGCCAGTCGCGGCGAGAGTCCTGGTGGCACGAGCTCAGGGTATGGCTGGTTTCAGAATGAACCGCTCCGGCGTGTCCGGAGACTTTCTAGTTTGAGACTTCAGCGGCTGCTGGGGTCTGGTGGTGAGCGTAGTGAGCGGCCTCGGCCTCGACGGGCGTGAGGTCGTCGCAGTACTCGAACGGGCGGCGGTGGTTGAACCAGTCGACCCATTCGGCGGTGGCGATCTCGAGGTCGTCGAGTCCCTTCCACGGCCGGCGCGGCTTGACCAGCTCGGTCTTGTAGAGCCCGATCACCGACTCGGCCAGGGCGTTGTCGTAGGACGAGCCCACGGCCCCGGTCGAGGGCTTGATCCCGGCAGCGTCGAGCTGCTCGGAGTAGGCCACGGACATGTACTGGACTCCGTGGTCGTGGTGCGCGATCAGACCGGCCAGGTCCTTGCCCTCGCGGCCGCGCGTCCAGATGGCCTGCTCGACGGCGTCGACGACGAACTGGCTGGTCATCGTCGTGGCCACCGACCAACCCAGGATCCGCCGGGCATAGGCGTCGATGACGAACGCGGTGTAGCACCAGCCCGACCACGTCGAGACATACGTGAAGTCGGCGACCCACAGGCGATCTGGTGCGAGGGGTGCGAAGTTGCGGTCCACCAGGTCCAGCGGCTTGGGCGCCTTCGGGTCGCTGATCGTGGTGCGCTTGACCTTCCCGCGCACCGCACCGGCCAGACCGAGCTCGCCCATCAGCCGCTCGACCGTGCACCTGGCGATCGGCGGCTCGTCGGCTGGCCGTTCACGGTTCAGCGTCAGCCACACCTTCCGGGCGCCGTAGACGCCGTAGTTCGACGCGTGGACCGCGGCGATCCTGGGCTTCAGGTCCTCGTCGCGGACCTCGCGGGAGGTGGGCTTGCGGCCCCGGTGCTCGTAGTAGGTCGCGGGGGCGATCTTCGCGCCCAGCTCGGTGAGCTGGTCGCAGATCGACTCGACACCCCAGCGCAGACCGTCGCCGTCGCGGACACCGACGTGCTCGTCGATATAGCGCACGATCAGCGCTGTGGCCGGTCGAGTTCGGCCGCGAAGAAAGCCGATGCGGACTTCAGGATCGCGTTGGCCCGCTTGAGCTCGGCGTTCTCCCGCCTCAACCGCTTCAGCTCCGCCGACTCCTCAGTCGTCATCCCGGGCCGCTGACCGGCGTCGACCTCGGCCTGGCGGCACCACTTCCGGACAGTCTCCGGCGTCCCGACACCGAGCAGCTCGGCGACCTTGCCCATCGCAGCCCACTCCGACTCGTGATCGGCCCTGATCTCGGCGACCATCCGGACCGCCCGCTCACGCAGCTCGGCCGGGTACCTCCTCGACGTACTCCCTGGCATGACTCCATCCTTCCCAAGGAACGGAGTCTCCGGACATGCCGGGGCGGTTCACGCCAGTCGACATGACGGGATTGAGACTGTGGCCGGCCTGGACGCGGTGGACTGCCTGGATGTGTTCGCGTCTGCAGAAGTCGTGGTCGGCAACGACACGGGGCTGACGCACCTGGCTGCCATGACCGAACGCCCGGACGAGTCCGGGCCTCACGTGATCGGGCTCTACGGTCGTCACGCGCACACCAAGTGGATCACCGGGAACGCGCGCCACCACGCGATCGCGACCCCGTTCTCGCAGATGATGGCGCTCGCCGACCGCTGCCCCGTGCGCGATCACCTCGACGATGCGCTGTGGTCCGACTCGGCCGACCTCACCGGCATCACGGCGGAGATCGTCGCCGACTTCGCGATCGAGCTGGCGGGCTGGTGACCATGCTGCGGATCACCAATCACCGCCGCTACACCGCGAACCACACCTGGCACGTCGACTGGGCCGGCGAGACGCTGTTCGTCAAGGCCAACCCGCACCACGACGAAGCCCATGCCGAGTGCGCCGGACACGCCCGCATCCGTGAGTTCTATCCGGTGCCGCGGCTGCGCCGGACCCGGCGGGTCGGTCCCTGGACCGTGATCGTCTACGACCGGTGGCAGCACCTCGGCCGTGACCGCGGCCTGCTCCTGGACGAGATCACCAGAGCCGATCTCACCGGTGACACGCGACGCCTCGACGTCTGCCTGAATGCCCTGCTGGGCCACTACACGCGCGTCATCGGCCAAACCCTGCGCCACACGAATCACGGGGACACGATCGGCAAGATCTACGGCGGCCGTGCCGCGCCCCACGGCCGCCTTGACCAGTACTACCGCACCAACGCGCCGTGGCCGATCACCGCCTACGGGGCGGCCGTTCGGCCTTCCGACCTCGCAGGCCTACGACTGGTCGTCAACGGCCAGGAGCACGCCGTCGACGTCGCCGACCTGACGCGACGCCTGCGGGCGCAGTTCGTCGGCGAGGCACCGGTCTGGGCCGCGCTCACCCAGGGCGACCCCACCGACCTCAACCTCGGCTGGTCGCCCGAGTGCGGGCCGGTGTGGTTCGACTACGACACCGGTGGCCTGAACGCGCTACCCGGCGAGTTCGCCTGCTTCCTGCTCTACCAGCGACTCCACGGTGCCTGGCTCACCCCGCTCCATCACCAGGGCGCCTTCCTCGACCATCCCTCGGCTCTCGATCCGGCCAGCCTCGTGGAGCCACGGGTCCACGTGGAGTACCGCGGCTCGACGCTGGTCATCAACTACCGGCACGCCCCGAGCCCGGCCCGCCAGTACGTCATGCGCCGCTACCTCGATGAGGTCGTCAGGCCCATCGCTCGTGAACTCGGCATCGCCGACCTGATGACCTGGCTTCGTCCGTACCTGGTGATGCGTCTGCTCGCGGTCTACGACCTCTCCGAACTCGAGCCCCGCGACGTTGCGCTGTCGTTGGCCCTGCTGGCTCAGGTGACCGACCCGGCGGCAGCGCTGTCTGACGCTCTCGCCTTGGTGCCATCCAACGCGGAGGTCGACTGACCGTGACCCGTCCCGTCGCCATCGTCACCGGAGCCGGATCCGGCATCGGTGCAGCGATCGCAAAGCGCCTCTCCGACCGGTACGACCTGATCATCAGCCACCTCAACGACGACGCCGACCTGCAGGACGTGCTCACTACGGTCGAGCAGCGCGGTGCCGCCGCTGTGGCGGTCTTGGGTGACCTCACCGACCCGGCGACGATCGACACGCTCGCACGCGAAGTCCAGGAGTCCACCGACCGGCTGGAGGTCCTCGTCTCCAACGCCGGCGCCTACCCGCGCATCGCCTGGAACGCCCTCGACCTCGACAGCTTTCGCGAGCAGATCGAGATCAACCTGGTCACGCACGCGGCCTGCGCCAAGCTCGTCACGCCGGCCCTCACGGCGCGCCTGTACGGCCGCATCGTCGCCGTGTCGTCGGTGCTCACCCAGTTAGGCCGCGTCGACCTCGCCGCCTACATCGCGGCCAAGAGCGGTCTCGAAGGACTGGTGCGCGCCCTGGCCCGAGAACTCGGACCGTACGACGTCACCGTCAACTGCGTTCGAGCGGGATCCATCGAGGTGCCCGCCGAACACGCCGTCGTCGCCGATCACGAGGCGATGGTCACCCGTCAACTCGACCGGCAATGCGTTCAACGTCGCGGCCAGCCCGACGACGTCGCCGCCGCCGCCGACTTCCTCGCCTCCCACGACGCGGGGTTCATCACCGGCCAGTGCCTCACCGTCGACGGCGGCTGGTGCCTGACATGACCCCCGCCGTGCTCTGGCTGCGTCACGGCACCTGCGACGACGGGCTCTGCCGCCCCGGCGCACACGCCCGCCCGCACAGCGGGCTCACCATCGGAGGGACCGTCGAGGCCGAGCTGGCCGCCGACCAGCTGCGCGTGCGGGCTTGGCGACCGTCGCTCACCGTGTCCAGTCCCCTGCGCCGCGCTCGACAGACCGCGGTCCTCGTGGCCGCCCGGTTGCACTCACGTCTCGCCGAGCCCATCGCCACGTTCATCGAATGGCGGGCTCCCCGCTGCGTTCTCGGCCTCACCGCCAGCCAGTACCCGCCCGAGTATCTCGCCTGGCGGGGACAGCGAGCAGCCAACCCGGACAGCGCCCTGCCCGGAGGAGAGAGCCTCCACGCCTTCGCTGAACGCGCCCGGGAAGCCGCAGCCATCGCTGACCATCTCGCCACCGAACACGGCACGGTACTCATCGTGTCCCACCGGCTGCTCATCGGCGCCGTCGCCGCCCACCACCACGGACACCGCCGCCCAGCCGACGTGTTCCGCCGCGCGACCGACTTCCAACTGGCCCCGGGCCGACCATGGACCGCGCCCATCGAGGAGACCACGTGACTGACGATCACACCCTGCCTCATGAGTCCGACCACGAACAGGCACTCCGCCACCGCCTCGCCCGCCTGCTCACAGACACACCCATCCCGCCGGCGGAACTGGTCGACAACCTGACCCTCTATCTGCGCAGGCAGCCCTTGACCGACCTGCTCTCGATGGACGCGCTCTACCGCATGATCCTCGATATTCCCGGCACGATCATGGAGTTCGGCGTACACCGCGGACGCCACCTCGCTGCCCTCACCGCCCTACGCGCCGTCCACGAGCCCTACAACCCGCACCGACGGATCGTCGGCTTCGACACATTCACCGGATTCCCCGACGTCGCGGACGTCGACACGACCAGCCCCAGCGCCGCTCTGGGCCGGTTCGCCGTCCCCGAGGACTACCCCCGCCATCTTCGTGACGTGCTCGGCACCCACGAACAAGGCGAACATCTCGGCCACATCCGGCGCACCCTGATCGTCCAAGGCGACGCGCGCGACACCCTGCCGCGGTACCTGACCGACAACCCACACACCGTCGTCGCCCTGGCCTACTTCGATCTCGATCTCTACGAACCGACCCGCGCCACCATCGATGCCATCCAGCCATATCTCGTCCAAGGCAGCGTGCTCGCTTTCGACGAGTTCGCTCACGCGAAATGGCCAGTCGAAACAGCCGCACTACGCGACGCCTTCGACGGCCGCCTCGGTCCCCTGCGCACCCTGCCGGGCCGCGCCACCCCTGCGTACCTGCGCTGGGGCTCCTAGTCGCCGTTTCAGCCGGCGGCTCCGGCCTCGATCAGCAACGCCTCGCGGTTGGCCAAGATGAACTCCTTCAACTCGGCCGGCCTCAAATCGATCGACCCAAGATCGTCGCCCTCGAGACCGACCCGGTCCAGGTCGTATCCGCCCCGTGACGGATCGGTGAACTCCGCTCCGCTCCGGGCCTCCTCGTCCAAACTGGCCAGGCGTGCGACGAAGAAGTGCTGCACCGCGACGCCACCGTCGGACGGTGAGCTGAACAGGAACACCTGCGACGCCTCCATGGCCTTCGCCCCCAGCTCCTCCGCCAGCTCCCGATAGAGCGCCGCCTCCACCGAGGGGTCGGTGTCCTCCACGCCGCCACCCGGCGTGGTCCAGTACGGCGCCTTCCCTGGCTTCGTCCGCTTGATCAACACCAACCGGCCAAGCTCATCGATCAAGATCGCGCGCGCCGCACGCCGTCCCACCTTCAGCTGTCCCGTCACGTCGATCAGCCTACGTCCGCAACGCGTCGCCAGCGCGCTTGACGACCACGTGTGCTCCATCTCGCTGCGGGCGGCTTGGGTCGATCGACTTGTCTGCTCGAACCGGCCGACGCACGTTCCCGGCATTGCACCTCACAGTGGACTACGCCGCCAAAGCGCGCGGCGCTGGCGTCGACAGCCGCTCGACAAGCTCAGCGAACGCGGTCCCTTTCTTGCTTCTCGCCCGCGTTACCTGCGTCATCCGGGTCTAGCCTGAACAGCAACGGTCCAGTTGTCCGCGCCGGACGTCGAGGGGGCGCCATGGCAGTGATCACGCGAGGCTTCGGCGGCCGCAGACGCGACGACGCCGATCTGCCACCAGGCCAGTACCGAACCGAGGATTTTCCGGTGCTCTCCGCCGGTCCGACACCTCGGATCGGGCTCGACGAGTGGGAACTGACCGTCGTGACCGAGACCGGCGAGCGGATCACGTGGTCATGGCCGCAGTTCACCGCCCTCCCGGCCGACGAGCCGACCGTGGACATCCACTGCGTCACCCGCTGGTCGAAGTTC
>NZ_DAHVSH010000170.1:0-8006 GCF_027324685.1 Haloactinopolyspora sp. | reverse complement strand
GCCGCGAAGCCCGCCGCACCTGGCGACGACAACGCGCCCGCCTTGCTCCTGACGCCGACGTGCGCGACGTGCTCGACATCGACACCACCGACGACGCCGAGACCGACACCACCATCACCATCGGCACCTGGCGCTACGCCGGACGCGGCTACCTCGACAACTTCGACGCCGCCAAAGCCGTCATGTCCGCCACCCACGCCCGCATCCGCACCGCCAACCACTGACCCCTGCGCCGGGAAATCTTTCGGCTGCGAGGCCTCGCCGGCACTGCGTGCCGCCTGTGCTCACAGAAGATTTTCCGGCATCTGTCCCTGGACGTGCCCGAATCGGGAAGTGAGGAAGTCATGTCTGTTCGTGTGATCGACTTCGGCAGTCATCGTTGTTCGGAGTCGTCCGAGCGTGCCGTGTACACAGTCGCTGAGGTCGCCGAGATGCTGAATCTTGCGCTCGGCGGTACGTATGCCTTGGTGCGTGCGGGGGAGATACCTGCACGCAAGCTCGGTGGTCGGTGGGTGATTCCGAAGGCTGCGTTTCACGACTGGCTCAATGCGGTCACCGTCGAGCCTTCGGCGGGGTGGTCGTGATGGGTCATGTGGTCAAGACACCTGCCGGGACCTGGCGGGCGAACTGGCGTGATCCGGCTGGTCGGCAGCGCGCCAAGACGTTCCCCACCAAGCGGGAAGCATCGCGGTTCTTGGCTGAGGTCGAATCGACCAAGAGCCGGGGCCAGTACATCGACCCCCAGGCGGGGAAGACCCGGTTCGGAGATTTCGCCGCCCGCTGGGAAGCCGCCCGTGTGGTGGAGGCGACGACCTCGGCTGCGACTCGTTCGGCGCTTCGTGCTCGGCTGCTGCCGTACTGGGGCACGTGGCCGCTGGCAAGCATCGATCATCTGGCGGTGCAGGAATGGGTGAACAAGATTGCCGCCGAGCTCGCTCCGTCATCGGTGGCGTCGTTACACGGCAAGCTGTCCGCGATTCTCGGTGCTGCGGCGCGTGCTCGGCTGATCGCGGCGAACCCGTGTGAGGGCATCCGGCTACCTGCTGCGCGGAAAGCCGACCGCGATGGGCGCACGATCACCCGCGATGAGCTGGTGTCAAAGCTGTTGCCGGTCGTGCCGGAGTTCTACCGTGCCCTTCCGGCCACTGCTGCCGGTGCTGGTCTGCGCTGGGGCGAGTGTCTCGGTCTGCGCTGGTCCGACATCGATGTCGACGCAGGCGTGCTGCATGTGCGGCGAGTGGTGATCGAAGTCCGGGGCCGGGTGACGGTGAAGCCGTATCCCAAGACTCGCGCCGGTCGCCGTACGGTCCCGATGGCTGGGTTCCTCTCCGACGCGCTGCGCATCCACCGAAAGATCACCGGGGGAGGGGAGCAGACAGCGGTGTTCACCGGTCCCGATGGCGGTCACCTGTTGCGGGGGAACTTCCGCCGACGCATCTGGCGACCTTCGCTGGTGCGGGCCGGACTGCTCGGCAACCTCGCACCGACCGACGACGGGCAAGTCATCGCGACCTGGCCTACGTCCGACAGTGAGGACGCTCAGGCCGAGTTCGCCGCCGAGAACGCAGCCATCAAACACATCGTCGCGAACGCGCATGGCGGGCTACGGTTCCATGACCTACGGCACTGCTACGCGACGTGGCTAGTGTCCCGGAATTTGCCCGTGAACGTCGTTCAGACCGTGATGGGCCACGAGCAGGCGACCACGACCCTCAACCTGTACACGCACGCCTCAGCCGATCACTACGAACAGATTCGGCGCGCCCTGGATGCTGACGATCTGCTGACTGACAACCAGGGTGATGAGTGATGATCCATACGTTCGTGCTGGTGGGCCTACCTGGACTTGAACCAGGGACCTCTTCCTTATCAGGGAAGCGCTCTAACCGTCTGAGCTATAGGCCCGTAGACGCCCGAATCTGACCGGGCATGCCGAAGCAGATTACCGCACGGCCTGCCGCGAACCCAAACCCGGTACCGGGTTCGGTAGCGCCTGACTCAGTCGTCCTCGGCCAAGGTCAGTTCGAGCCCGCCGAGCAAGCTGGCGGAGAGGTTGTAGAGGAACGCGCCGAGGGTTGCCAACGCCGTCAGGAGGACGACGTCCACGACGGCGATGAGGGTGGTGAATCCGAGCACCCGCGACAGTTCCACGTACTGGTTGATGTCGATGCCGGCGTTGGTGTCCGAGGCGGTCATGTCCGTGACGATCTCGTCGACCGAGGAGAACACGCCCGCGGCGTCGAGTACGGACCACAACACGGCCACGGCGACGAACAACGTGATGCCCAGCGCCACCGACAGCAAGAACGCGGTCTTCATGACCGACCACGGGTCCACGCGCATCAGCCGCAGCCGCGCCTTGCGGATCCGGCCACCACGGCGCGTTGCAGCGGGGCGGGCCGGTTTCGCTTTCGCCTTCGGACTCTCGAACGGCACGGCGTCGATGCTGGCCTGCGTGTCGGCCGTCGCCTGACTGCTGGCCGCCCCGGATGACGGCGCTGCCGACGGGGCCGGGGCCGGCGGCGCCGACGGTGCCGTCAACGGCGGTGCAGCAGCGCCGGACGCGGCTGCCTCTCGGCGCTGTTTGGCCACCAGCGACGGCGGTGGGACCGGAGCCGTGGGCCGCTGAGTCTGCGCCTGCTGCGACGGTGTTCGCTCGGCTTGGGCTCCTTGGGCTCCTTGGGCGCTACCGGCGGAACTGCCGGCGGCGTTGCCGGCGCCCTGGGCACGGCTGGAGTTGTCGCCCTGCGCCTGCTTGGACCACGGGTTCGGCGTCGTGTCGTCGTCGTTGCGCGGCGTGGTGTCCTGGCGATTGCGGTTGTTCTTCGTGGCCACCCGTGCCGCGGCGGCGCCCCGTGGCTGCTGATCGCCCTCGTTCGGGGAGTTCGCCTGGCGACGGGTGTTCACCGCCGGATCGGGCGGCGACGGGCGCTGCTGAGATTCGCCCTGGCCACCGGAGCCCCCATTGGAGCTCTGCGGAGCGGGTGGCCGGCCGTTCGGCGTGTTCGTCCCCTTGCCCTTGCCGCCGTCGGACCCGGCGGCATCTTGGGCACGCAAGGCCGCCACCATCTCCGTAGCGATGGGCCCACTGGTCTTGGCCCCCCGGCCGGACGACGAGTCGTTCGTGCCCGGCCCGGGCGGGGGTACGTTCATGTTCCGTCCGCCCTGCTCGTTCGCAGGACGCCCGGTACCACCGCTGCTCGTCACGAGCCATCACCTTCCGCGTCGGTATCAGGACTGTCGTTCTCGGGCTCCACCACCGATTCGTCCTCCGCGTTGCGCGCGATCGCGACGATCGCGTCGTCCGGGTCGAGCGCAACGTATTTGACCCCCATGGTGTCACGTCCCTTGGCAGGAACGTCACGAACGGGACTCCGGGTCACCCCTCCGGACGCACGGATTGCCAGCACCTCGTCGTTCTCGTCCACGACCAACGCACCCACCAGCGAGCCGCGGTCGCCGTTGATTTTCATGGCCTTGATACCCAAACCACCTCGACCTTGAACGCGGTACTCCTCGACCGCGGTCCGTTTCGCATACCCACCATCTGTGACGGTGAACACGTACCAATCGGTTCCATCTCGGACTACGGACATCGAGAGTAGTTCGTCCCCTTCGCGGAACTTCATCCCGACCACACCACCGGTGGCACGGCCCATCGGCCGCAGTTGCTCGTCGGTGGCGGTGAAGCGGATGGCCTGGGCCTTGCGCGACACCAGCAGCAGGTCGTCGTCGGCGCTGACCAACTCCGCGCCGATCAGCTCGTCGTCCTCCTCGCGGAACAGAATCGCGATGACGCCGCCGCTCCGGCTGGAGTCGTACTCGGTGAGCCGGGTCTTCTTGATCATGCCGTGCTTCGTCGCCAGCACCAGGTACGGCGCCTGCTCGTAGTCGCGCAACGTCAGCACGCGGGCGATCTGTTCGTCCGGCTGGAAGGCCAGCAGGTTGGCGACGTGCTGGCCCTTGGCATCACGGGCGAGCTCGGGCAGCTGGTAGGCCTTGGCCCGGTACACGCGGCCGCGGTTGGTGAAGAACAAGATCCAGTGATGCGTCGTGGTGACGAAGAACTGGCTGACCACGTCGTCTTCACGCAGCTGGGCGCCGCGAACACCCTTACCGCCTCGCTTCTGCGAACGGTAGAGGTCGACCTTGGTGCGCTTGGCGTAGCCACCCCGGGTGATGGTGACCACGACCGGTTCCTCGGGGATGAGGTCCTCGGCGGTCAAGTCGCCCTCGGCCGGAACGATCCGGGTGAGTCGCTCGTCGCCGTACTTCTCGACGATCTCGTTCAGCTCGTCGCGGATGATGCCGCGCTTGCGCTCGTCGGAAGCGAGGATGTCCTCGAGGTCGGCGATGTCGGCGACCAGCGTGTCGTGCTCGTTCTGCAGTTCGTCTCGCGACAGCGCCGTGAGTCGCCGCAGCTGCATGTCGAGGATGGCCGTGGCCTGGATGTCGTCGATCTCGAGCAGCTGCATCAAGCCCTGGCGGGCTTCGTCGACGTCCTGCGACCGACGGATCAACGCGATGACCTCGTCGATCGCGTCGATCGCCTTGAGCAGACCGAGCACGATGTGCAGCCGCTCGCGCTTCTTGCGCAACCGGAACTCGGTACGGCGGCGGATGACCTCGACCTGGTGCGTCACCCAGTGCCGGACGAATCCGTCCAGCGACAGCGTGCGAGGGACGCCGTCGACCAGCGCCACCATGTTGCAGCCGAAGGTCTCTTGCAGCTGCGTGTGCTTGTAGAGATTGTTGCGGACGACCGTGGGTACGGCGTCGCGCTTGAGGATGACGACCAGGCGCATGCCGGTGCGCGACGACGAATCGTCGCGGAGGTCGGCGATGCCCGACACCTTGCCGGAATCGGCGAGCTCGGCGATCTTGCGGGTCAGCGCATCTGGGTTGACCTGGTACGGCAGCTCGGTGATGACCAGGCACGTTCGCCCGCGGCTGTCCTCTTCGACCTCGACGACGGCACGCATCGTGACCGACCCACGACCGGTGCGGTACGCCTGCTCGATGCCGCTTGTGCCGACGATGAGGCTCGCGGTGGGGAAGTCGGGTCCCTTGACCCGCTCGAGCAACGCCTCGAGCAGCTGCTCGTTGTCGGCCTCCGGGTTGTCGAGGAACCAGTTGACGCCGTCGGCCACCTCACGCAGGTTGTGCGGCGGGATGTTGGTGGCCATGCCGACCGCGATGCCACCAGAGCCGTTGACCAGCAGGTTGGGGAATCGGGCGGGCAGTACGTTCGGCTCGGCGCCGCGGTTGTCGTAGTTGGGGGAGAAGTCGACGGTGTCTTCGTCGATGTCGCGGACCATCTCCATGGCCAGCGGCGCCATCCGGCACTCGGTGTAGCGCATCGCCGCCTGGCGATCGTCCCCGCGCGAGCCGAAGTTGCCTTGGCCCTGCACCAGCGGATACCGCATCGACCACCACTGGCCCAGCCGGACCAGAGTGTCGTAGATCGCGGTGTCGCCGTGCGGGTGATAATTGCCCATGACGTCGCCCACGACGCGCGAGCACTTGGAGAAGCCCCGGTCGGGCCGATAGCCGCCGTCGAACATCGCGTAGAGAACCCGGCGGTGCACCGGCTTGAGGCCGTCGCGCACATCGGGCAGCGCCCGGCCGACGATGACGGTCATCGCGTAGTCGAGATAGCTGCGCTGCATCTCGACCTGCAGGTCGACCGGTTCGATGCGGCCCCTGGGCTCCACGACGCCGTCGGCTGCAGTGATGTCGTCAGTCACGTATCGATCCTCCAGGTGCGACACGGCGGCCGCACATCAATATGACGCGCGGGCGACCGCCCACGGTTGTCGTCATTCCCCGTATTCATGTCGTGTGTGGCCGGCGTCGAACCGCCACGACCGACGCACGCGAACGCAGTCGTGGCGGCCTCAGATGTCGAGGAACCGGACGTCGCGAGCGTTGCGCTGGATGAACTTGCGCCGGTTTTCGACGTCCTCGCCCATCAAGGTGCTGAAGATCTCGTCCGCTTGCGCGGCGTCGTCGAGCGTGACCTGCAGCAGCAGCCGTTGCTGAGGGTCCATCGTGGTCTCCCACAGCTCGTCGTCGTTCATCTCGCCGAGACCCTTGTACCGCTGGATGCCTTCGTCCTTCGGCAGTCGCTTGCCGGCCGCCAGCCCGGCCTCGACGAGTGCGTCGCGTTCGCGATCGGAGTAGACGTACTCCGCGGGCTGGTCCTTGCCGGCCCACTTGATCTTGTACAGTGGCGGCTGCGCCAGGAAGACGTGGCCGTGCTCGATGACCGGACGCATGAACCGGAACAGCAACGTGAGCAGCAGCGTCTGGATGTGCTTACCGTCGACGTCGGCGTCGGCCATCAGCACGATCTTGTGATAGCGCAGCCGGTTGATGTCGAACTCTTCGTGCACCCCAGTGCCCAGGGCGTTGATGATCGCCTGGACCTCCTGGTTCTGCAGGATCCGGTCGATCCGCGCCTTCTCGACGTTGAGGATCTTCCCCCGGATGGGCAGGATCGCCTGCACTCTGGGGTCGCGTCCTTGTTTCGCCGGGCCGCCCGCGGAGTCACCCTCGACGATGAACAGCTCGCACTCTTCGGGATTGGTGGACTGGCAGTCGGCCAGCTTGCCGGGCAGGCCGGCACCACCCATGAGGCCCTTGCGGCTTCGGGCGGCGTCTCGAGCCTTGCGTGCGGCCAACCGGGCCACGGCCGCGCTCTGCGCCTTGCGCGCGATCAGCTTGCCTTCGGTGGGATTCTGCTCGAACCAGGCGCCGAGCTGCTCGTTGACGACCCGCTGAACGAAGCTCTTCGCCTCGGTGTTGCCGAGCTTGGTCTTCGTCTGCCCCTCGAACTGCGGCTCAGCGAGCTTGATGCTGACGATGGCCGTGAGGCCTTCGCGGACGTCGTCACCGGTGAGATTCGGATCCTTCTCCTTGAGCACGCCCCAGTCGCGGGCGAACTTGTTCACCAGCCAGGTCAGCGACGCACGGAAGCCTTCCTCGTGCGTACCGCCCTCGTGAGTGTTGATGGTGTTGGCGAAGGTGTGGACCGACTCGCTGAACTGGTCGTTCCACTGCAGCGCCATCTCGAGGCTCATGGCCTGCCCGTCGCCGTCCTCGGACTCGGCCTCGAACGAGATGACGCTGCGGTGCACCGGCGTCTTGGAGCTGTTCAAGTGATTGACGTAGTCGACCAGGCCGTTGTCGTAGCGGTACTGGACTTCCCGCGGGCCGCTCGACGTCTCGACCGACTCGACGTCGTCTTCTGCACCCGGATCGGTGGCCTGTGGGCGCTCGTCGCGCAACGTGATGGCCAGGCCCTTGTTGAGGAACGCCATCTCACGCAACCGGGTGGAGAGGGTCTCGAAGTCGTATTCGGTCGTCTCGAAGATGTCGGGACTCGCCCAGAAGGTGGTGGACGTCCCAGTGCGGTCAGTGGGCTCGTGCCGCTGCAACGGCCCTTCGGGAACCCCCATTTGATACGACTGGGTCCACCGATAGCCATCCCGGTGGATCTCGACCTCGAGCCGACTGGACAGCGCGTTGACGACCGAGACACCCACACCGTGGAGTCCGCCGGAGACCTTGTAGCCGTTCCCGCCGAACTTGCCGCCGGCATGCAAGACCGTCATGACGACCTCGACGGCCGGCTTCTTCTCGATCGGATGCTCGTCGACCGGGATACCGCGGCCGTTGTCGACAACTCGGACACCGCCGTCGGCGAGCAAGGTGATGTCAATGCGATCGCACACTCCGGCCAGGGCTTCGTCAACTGAGTTGTCGACTACCTCACTGACCAGATGATGTAAACCTCGTTCGCCGGTGGAACCGATGTACATACCGGGGCGCTTGCGGACCGCCTCGAGACCTTCGAGGACGGTGATGGCGCTGGCGTCATAGGACGTGGTGTCGTCCGTCACGAACGGGGACCTTCCTGCCAGGAATCAGGCCGCCCCGGGCCACCTGAGGCCGCAGAGTGGCCCAGGAGACCGAGCGGCCTGGGTGGACGAGTCCAGTCTACC
>NZ_DAHVSH010000068.1:0-5857 GCF_027324685.1 Haloactinopolyspora sp. | reverse complement strand
CGTTGCCACCTCCTTCGCGTCGATGGCGCCGCCGGGAAGGACCCGCACCCGCGCCTTGGCGAGGCTCTCGGGGCTCATGTAGCGCCGGGCGACGGCCCACTCGTCGTGCTGCTCGGCCAAGACCGCGCCGACGAGGCGGATGCAGGCGGCGCGGTTCGGGAAGATCCCGACGACGTCGGTCCTCCTCCGCAGCTCCTTGTTCAGCCGCTCCTGTGGATTGTTAGACCAGATCTGACGCCAGTGCTCGGGCGGGAACGAGGAGAACGCCAGCAGGTCGGCCTCGGCGTCGACGAGGAACTCGGCGGTTGCGGGGAACTGGGTGAGGAGCTGGTCGACGACGCGGTTGAACTGGGCGTGGACCTGGGTGGCGTCGGGCTGGGCGAAGATCGTCCGCACAAGCGTCGCCACCATCGCCTGGGCGGCCTTCGGGACGCGCGTGAGCAGGTTCTCCGTTAACCGGCCTTCGCCGCCGGTCCCCGGCACGACACCGTGAGGGTCCACCTCGGCGGCTGAGCGGGGGCGGATACTCATGTGAGGAGGGCTTGCTCATGGTTGCGGTCGCTCGTGTGGATGGAGGCCACCGCCTGGTCGGTGAGAGTTCGCTGGTCGACTTCGCGAACCGGTGGCTCGGCCATCTCGAGGCACGGCAGTTCTCGTCGGCCACAGTGCGCTCGTACGCGTTCGACGTTGTGTGCCTGGCCCGGTTCTTCGACGCGGCCGGGATCGATTGGCGTCAGGCGAACCCGACGGACTTCTTCGACTGGCTGGCATGGCAGTCCCGGCCGGTGGCGACGAGGGGGCAACGAGTCGTCCGCCTTGGCGACAAACGAGGCGCGGCGGCGGCGAGCATGAACCGGAGGGTGGCGGCGGCTCGTGGTTTGTACGAGCACGCCACGATCTGCGGTGTGCTGGACCGGAATCCTGTGCCCGCGCCCAGGCGCAGCTCGGGTCTGCGAGGGTCCCGGCAGGGTCTGCTTGGTCACGTTCGCGGCCGGAGGCTGACGGGTTCGGGCCGCCTGGTCCGCCAGGAGCGTCGTCTTCCCGAGTGCCTCGACTCCGCCGACGTGGCGGCGTTCCTGTCGGACCTGGGCACCCACCGGGACCGGGCCATGGTGCTGGCGATGCTGCTCGGCGGTCTGCGAGCGGCGGAGGTCCGCTCGCTACGCCTCGCCGATGTCGACATGGGCCTGCGTCAGGTGAAGGTGACGGGCAAAGGATCGAAGCAGCGGTTGGTCCCGGTGGACCGTGCGTTTTTCACCGAGCTGGCCTCGTATCTACGTGTCGAACGACCCCAGGGCCTGTCGACACCGGAGTGCTTCGTGGTGCTGCGCGGCCCGAGCGCCGGCAACCCGATGACCGAGGCCGGCATGCGACGGATCTTCAGGACCCATCGGTCCCGCACCGGCGCGGCCAGGGTGCGACCGCACCGGTTGCGGCACACCTTCGGCAGCGAACTGGCGGCCGCGGGGATCGACCTGCTGGTGCTGCGTGAACTGATGGGTCACGTCCACGCCGAGACCACCGCCGCGTACGTGAACTTGGCCCCAGAGACCGTGGCCGCTGAGTGGGCACGAGTCAAGCAGGTCCTGTCGTGACCGGCGTCGCGCTGAACACCGTCGGGGCCGAGCCCGCCGATCTGCTCGGCGACTACCACCGCTTCGTCGACCGCCTGGATCTCGACTCGGGGCAGCGTTGGCAGCGGCGGCGTGCTGCCACCTGCTTCGTGGACCGCCACGGCGACCTGCCGGTGTGGATGAACCGGCCGACGCCAGCCCGCCTCGCCGACCTTCACCGGCCCAAGGCGTGGCCGTTCCTGACCTGGTTGCTCGTCGAGGGGCACCTGCAAGCCGACCTTGAGCTGCTGTTGGCCAAGCCGGGCGGGGTCGATCTCGGGTTGTGGTGGAGCGCCGCTCATCCCGGCGACGTCGAGCGGGCTCAGCAGGTCGCTGACCGGCTGGGTTGGAGCGCGAACTGGGCCCGCCAGGTGATCCGTCACACCGCCCCGGTGCTGTGCCTATGGCTGGGCAAGACGCTCGCCGAGCTCGCCGACGGCGACTTCGACGACGCCGCCGTCGAGGCCGATCGCATCGATGTGCGGGCCTCAACCCGGGACCGCTTCGCCGGGCGGTGCCTGGCGCTGCGCCAGCTGTGCTTCCAAGACGGGACCGTGCAACAACCGCCACGCGACTCCCGGGCAGCGGCACTGTCGCCGCCCGAGCACGCTGCTCGGATCGCCCAACCGGAGATCCGCCGGGAAGTGGTCCGCTACGCCGAGATCATCACCACCACCCTGCGCCCCTCCACCGCCCAGATGCGCATCAAGGCCATCCGGGTTCTCGCCGACTGGCTGGCCACGCGTCATCCCGAGGTGGCTCGTCTCGACCAGCTCGACCGCAGTCGCCACATCGAACCGTTCCTCGTGTGGTCCCGCAGCCGGCCGTGGCGCGGTCCCAACGGGGAAGGCAAGACCGTCGGGATGACCGTGTTCCATCACGACCTGGTCGATCTGCGAGTGTTCTTCGAGGACATCGCTGAATGGGGCTGGGCGGCCGCTCCCGAGCGGCGGTTCATCTTCCTCTCCGACCTGCCCCGCCTGCCCGAGCCCCTGCCCCGTGCCCTGCCCGCCGACATCGACCGTGCACTCATGGCGGCCGTCTCCGCCCTCGACGACCCCTTCGCGCGGGTCGGGCTGACAGTTCTGCGCGCCACCGGCATGCGCGCCGGTGAACTGCTCGACCTTGAGCTGGGATGCATCATCGGCTTCGGCGGCAGCCACGGCAGCTGGCTTCGCGTCCCGGTCGGCAAGCTCGGCACCGACCGCATGGTCCCCCTCGACCCTGAACCGCTGAGTCTGCTCGACGCCTGGATCACCAACCGAGGGCCGCAGCGGTCACTCGCCCATCCCCGCGACGGTCACCTCGCCGACTTCGTGTTCACCGAACGGGGTCGGCGCATCGGCGCTCACCGCCTTCGAGTCGGGCTCCAGGCCGCTATAGCGGCCGCCGACCTGCGCGATCGGGCAGGCAACCCGCTCCATGTCACCCTCCACCAGCTCAGGCACACCTTCGGGGCCACCCTCGCCAACGCGGGCATGTCCTTGCCCGCGCTGATGGCGCTCATGGGTCACGTCACCCCGGAGATGACTCTGCGCTACGCCCGTCTGGCGTCACCGACCATCCGCGACGCTTACAACACCGCCATGGCAAAGGCCAACGGACGTCGCTCCGTGTTCGTCATCGAGGCCGGGACCAACCGGTCCGCGCCATCCAAGGTTGACTGGCTCTACACCGAGATGCTGAAGACCCGCCTGGCCCACGGGTTCTGCTCACGTGAGCCCGTCGCCGGCGCCTGCGCGTACGCCAACATCTGCGAGCAGTGCGACAACTTCGTTCCCGACTCCGACCGGGCCGAGTTGCTCGAAGAGCAACTCGCCGACGTCCACGCCCTGCGCGACGACGCCAGCACCCGAGGATGGACCGACGAAGCCGCCCGCCACGACCGAGTCGCCGACAGCATCGATCGCCACCTCGCCGGACTCCGCCGACGAGACGCCAACCGGTGATCGCTTGACTCCACCCCCGAAGGCCGGTTAATGCGCATCGCGTGGGTCCGACACCGCTGCCAGCTGGCCCCGTCGAGCACCGCTGCGATGGCGCCCTTCAGGCCCTCGTGGGCGTCGGAGACGACGAGGGCGACCCCGGACAGCCCCCGGGCGACGAGGCCGCGGAGGAACGCCGTCCAGCCCGCTCCATCCTCGGCGGAGATCACGTCGACGCCGAGGATCTCGCGGTGGCCGTCGGCGTTCACGCCGGTCGCGATCACCGTCGCGACCGAGACGACCCGGCCGCCCTCGCGCACCTTGTGGAAGAGCGCGTCGAGCC
Source organism: Haloactinopolyspora sp. (assembly GCF_027324685.1). Lineage (NCBI taxonomy): Bacteria > Bacillati > Actinomycetota > Actinomycetes > Jiangellales > Jiangellaceae > Haloactinopolyspora > Haloactinopolyspora sp. The sequence continues at coordinate 1,976 of NZ_DAHVSH010000068.1, read as the reverse complement.
AGAGGTAGGTGTAGGGGCCCTGATCGAGGGGGCGGTTCCTGAACTCGGCCACCTTCTCGTCGAGGTGCTTCGTGAGCTCGGAGACCTGGGACTTGCTCATCCCCTCGATCCCCATCGAGCGCACGAGGTCGTCGACGCGCCGGGTGGACACGCCCTCGACGTAGGCCTGGCAGATCACCGCGACGAGCGCCTGCTCGGCGCGCCGGCGTGGTTCGAGGAGGCTCGGCAGGTAGGTACCTTTGCGCAGCTTCGGCACCTCGAGGCTGATCGTGCCGGCCCGGGTGTCCCAGCGGCGCACCCTGTGGCCGTTGCGGCTGTTCAGCCGGTCCTCGGACCGCTCGCCGTAGCTCGCGTTGCAGAGCACGTCGACGTCCGCGTCCATGAGCAGCTCAGCTGCCATCTTCACCATCTCTCCGAGCAGGTCGGATCCAGCGGGGCTCTCCAGGTACTTGCGCAGCAGCTCGGCCGCGCCCATCGTGTTGGTGACGGTCACCGCATCTTCTCCTTCTAGATCCCTTGCAGGTTCTTGAAGGTTGGTGCGGTGGTCGTCGCGTCTGGGGGATGGTCAGCGCGAGCTGCTCATCACCTCGTACACCACTCTGGTGGACTCAACTGCCGTCTGGCCCGTCCGCCAGAGTCCAGTTGCAAGGCAGCAGCAACGAAGAGCGTGCCGGGCACGAGGGCGACGACCAGGTCGCTGGCCCGCCTCACGCACACACCGGCGCACGAGCTGAGTCCGGGGCGGCGATCCCAACCTTCACGAGACCCCGTCGGCAAGCCCGAGCGCTCCCATGAACGCTGCGACGGCAGCGACGGCGTCGTTGGCCAGCACGTCGGGGTCCAACTCCGGATGGATCCCGACCATCGTCGAGGCGAAGGCCACGCTGCCCTGGGCCACCTCGTCAGCGAAGTTCGCCGACAACTCCGACAGTGCAGTGACCGTCGCTCCCGCGAGATCGTCTCCGAACTGCTCACGGACGCGTCGTCCCGCCGGACCAGGCCCGCCGTCATCGTTGTGCAGGAGCACGTACGCGATGTCATACCAATCTTTCGGCAGCCCACGACCGTGTGCGGCGTGCGTCTTCGCCAGTAGGTAGGCCGGGAGAGTGGCAACCCGGAGGGTGACAGTCTGGGCCACTCCGTCGATGGGCGCCGTGATCGACCGCATCTCCCAGTGCCGGGCGGCGAATCCGGTACCACGCAGGTTCACGGCCCCCAACGACTGGCAATCGTCGAACGAGACCGTGTCATGGTTCGGGATGTCATCGAGGTCGGCAAGGAACTCCACCTTTACGACCAGCTCCGGTGCAGTGGTGTCCCGCCATCGCCAGATCCGCTCATCATCCGGGCGGAAACCGACGCGAGTGAGGGCTCCCTCCAAGCGGGCTGCGTTCTCGGATCCACCCTGGATCTCCAAGTCGACCTGGACGTCGACGTCCGTCGTGCCCTCATGTCGTCGGGCAGCGGTTATGCAGAGGAGGTCCGGCACCAGTCCTCCGAGAAGGACGAATTCGGGGATGTCCCCGTACTCCCGCGCGAGACGGACGAGCGCGCGCTCCGCCAGCTCCCGAGCCCGGCGGCTACGAACCGGATCCGACACAGCGCACCTCCTTCAGGTGTTGCGCCGCTTCAGCAGCCCGGCCTCCGCTGGAGAGGAGGTCTGCGTAGACCCGGACAGGGAGGGCGACGTGGATGCCCTCGACTATGGGCCCCGTGGTGGTCATGGGCGTCGGGAGGGGGCGGACCTCGATTACTTGTCCCCTTTCGACGATGCGGCCCCCGAACCGGGATGCCAGGCGCGCCTTGTCCGAGAACAGGTCCGTGTCCACGTAGATGTCGAGCGTCGTGACGTCGCTCAGGTAGGGGGCGAGGAGGATTGATGCTGCGACCCCAGTGGCAGCCCACTTGGTCTTCGTCGCGTTCAGCGCAGGCGCGATCTCCGTCCGGAGCGTTTCCAGGGCATCACCGACCCACAG